>NZ_JAJMPA010000001.1:601469-902204 GCF_020991475.1 Pedobacter sp. MC2016-14 | reverse complement strand
TTATCTACCGGGTATGCCGTTGCCAACGTGATTATTTTACCTATGTCTGGCTGGTTGGGCAGCCGTTTTGGAAGAAAGAACTATTTCCTTTTTTCCATTATCCTGTTTACCATCGCCTCCTTTTTGTGCGGAAATGCCACAAACCTGGAAGAGCTTATTGCTTTCAGGATTTTACAGGGGCTGGCAGGTGGAGGGTTGATTTCGACAGCACAAGCCATATTAATTGAGACCTGGCCGCGGGAAGATGTAGGTATTGCCACGGCCTTATTTGGCCTGGGTGCCGTAGTTGGGCCAACTGTTGGCCCTACCATTGGTGGTTACCTGCTGGAAATCAGCTCATGGCCGATGATCTTTTACGTAAACATTCCCGTCGGGATTATAGCTGCCTACTGTACCTATATGTTTGTGCGGGAAACCCCTAAAGACGGAAAAGGTATGCCGGTAGACTGGTGGGGAATTGCGTTATTGGCCATTGCCGTTGGAAGTTTACAGACCGTTCTTGAAAAAGGAGAAAGTGAAGACTGGTTTGCCACACCATACATTACTGCCCTGGCTATTGCCTCTGTAGTAGGCTTACTGCTCTTCATCTGGCGCGAGACCACTACCGATCACCCGATTGTGAATTTTAAGATCATGCGCCACCGGAGTTTTTCTGTAGGGATGTTTACCTCTTTTATCCTTGGTTTTGGTTTGTATGGTTCCGTCTTCGTATTCCCTATATTTTGTCAGAATTTGTTGGGCTTCTCACCTTTACAAACCGGAGAATTATTATTTCCCGGAGGGATGTGTACCATCCTGATGATGCCTTTTATCGGGATCATGCTTAAAAAAGCAGTACCTGCACAATTTATGGCTACCATAGGTATGTTCCTGTTCTTCGTTTTCTGTAATATGCTCAGCAAATCTACCCTGGCTTCGGGCGAAAATGATTTCTTTTTGCCTTTGATGATCAGGGGAGCAGGTATGGCTTTACTATTTGTACCGCTAACCACACTGGCCATACAGGATTTAAAAGGGGCTGAAATTGGACAAGGCTCGGGGTTAAACAACATGATGCGTCAGCTGGGCGGTTCATTCGGTATTGCCGCTTTAACCACCCTGATCCATGTGCGCCAGGGTTACCACCGCAGCAATCTGCTGGTAAACGTGAATGAAAACAATCCTGCATTTACAGAAAGGTTTACCGCCATGATCCATAACTTTATGGCTAAAGGCGCTTCTTATCTGGATGCAAAGATGATGGTCATTAAGGCGATGGAAGGCACGGTAATTAAACAAACCATGTTGCTAACGTATAATGACGCTTATTGGGTTGCGGGCATGATTATGCTTTGCTCTATCCCACTATTGTACCTGCAAAAATTTAAAAAGAACGTCAACATCCCAACAGACGTTCATTAATATAAAAAAAGAGAGCTCCTGTCGCCTCCTCAAAACTTAGGCCCTGAAAAAGGGCGAAGTTTTACATGTCGGCTCGTAGGAACTCTCTTTTTTTTTAGCGCTCAGTAAACAGCGAGCCGTTTAGCCAGCCTGCCTCCATGCCTGCATTGTATTTGCTATAAAAGTTTAAAGCAGGCGCATTCCAGTCCAGCACCTGCCAGGTCATGCCATTAAAGCCAAGTTCTTTTGTTTTTTCGATAACTTTTTCAAAGAGGATTTTACCAATTCCTTTACCGCGGTAACTTTCTGTTACGTAGAAATCTTCGAGGTAAATCCTGCGGCCTTTCCAGGTAGAATAGCGGGTATAAAAAAGAGCGAAGCCTACGATGTATTCATCATCTGTTGCCACAAAAGCTTCCCAAACAGGCTTGGTTCCAAATCCTGCATCTATAAATTCATCGAGTGTAACGGTCACCTCCTCGGGGGCGCGTTCATACACCGCCAGTTCATTGACCAGTTCTAAAACCCTGGCACAATCTTGCGCATGCGCAGTTCTAATTGTTAAGTTCATTCCTATAATTTTTTCCGGGCAGCCGGGCAATTGAAGCTGCAAATATCTTGCAAAAAACGCAAGATTTAGGCTAGATTATTAAAAATACGACTACAATTGTGGTTTTTTCCTTAATTATTGGTAGCTTGACCGCAAAATTACAACCCTAATCATGACGCAAAAACAGCGAGCCACAGGTCAGAGAGAATCTATTTTTAACAATGAAGTCGTATCCCGGTTTGAGTTATATAACAGTTTGTTTTTAACCCTTCCGTTTTATAGAATCAAAGACACCGGGACTTTACTCCCGCTCTTTATTAAACATTGTGAAGATGGTGTAAAGCAACATCAAACCCCTGCTGAAATTGTCAATTCATTTTTTAAAAAATATACCCAAACCAATACCAATAAGGATATTATTGACCTCCTGTTTAGGTTTATTCAATATATTGAGCGGCAGGTGGTGTTGTTTGATGCCGTAGAAGATGCGTCTTTCAACAAATTAAATACCCATGATGAGCAAAGTTCCTTACATTCTTACCTTTCCAAAGGGATTGACAACAAAGAACTGGGCGCTAAAATTGAAAAGCTGGTAGACGAATTTTCACTAAGGCTGGTGCTCACCGCACACCCTACCCAATTTTATCCGGGCAGTGTATTGTCTATCATTACAGATTTAACATCTGCCATTAAGATCAATGACATCTCTACCATCAACGAGTTGTTGCAGCAACTGGGAAAAACCCCTTTCTTTAATAAGAAGTCGCCAACGCCCGTAGATGAGGCACTAAGCCTTGCCTGGTACCTGGAGAATGTCTTTTATTTTGCCGCAGCCAATATCCAGTCAGAAATTGACCATAGCCTGGAAGAATTTAACCTGGCTTCTAAAAAAGTTATTGAACTCGGTTTCTGGCCGGGTGGCGACAGGGACGGCAATCCTAACGTACATGCCGATTCTACCATACAAGTTGCTAAAATGCTAAGGCAAATCTTGTTCCGCTGTTATTACAGGGATTTCAGGTACCTGAAACGACGCATTACCTTTAGGGGTGTAGAAGACACCATTGTTGTAGTACACGATGAGTTGTATAAAAATGCTTTTGATCCTAACATTGAAACAGAGAACATATCGGCAGTACTGATTGAGAACCTTTATAAGATTAAAACAACTTTACTAAACGACCACGATGGCCTCTTTGTAGAGCAGGTAGATAACCTGATCCGTAAGGTAAACCTATTTGGTAATCATTTTGCCTCACTGGATATTCGTCAGGATAGCCGGGTATTGCGGGACGTTCATGCCTACTGCAGGGAGAGCAAACCCATTGTTTCCTTGTTTCCCGCCAATTATGATGAACTGAGCGAAGCCGAAAAAATAGCGCAGCTTTCTTTTAAAAGCGCAAAGTTGAACTATCCAGGCACAGATGACGGCCTGATTCAGGATACGCTACAAACCATTGCGGAGATTAAAATAATCCAGCAAAGTAATGGCGAACTGGCCTGCCACCGTTTCATTATCAGTAACTGTCAGCAGGCAAGTGATATCTTGCAACTGATAGAACTGTTTTTATGGAACGGATGGGAAGAACATGAACTCAATATCGATTTTGTTCCCTTGTTTGAAACGGTAAACGACCTTGCTGTGGCAGCCGAAGTGATGGAAACTCTATATTCACATCCTTTTTATAAGAAACACCTGGAGCAGCGCGGAAACAAGCAGGACATTATGCTTGGGTTTTCTGACAGCACCAAAGATGGTGGTTATTTAATGGCCAACTGGTCTATCTTTAATGCCAAAGTAACTTTAACAGATGTTTCTAACAAACACAACATTAAACTGGCATTTTTTGACGGGCGTGGCGGGCCTCCTGCACGTGGCGGAGGTAAAACACATCGTTTTTACGCCTCTATGGGTAAAGAGATTGCCAATAAAAATATTCAGCTTACCATTCAGGGGCAAACCATCAGCTCTCAGTATGGATCAATAGACAGCGCTGGTTTTCAAATAGAACAGCTCATTAACGCGGGTATTTCGGCAGGCATCAGGGAAAAACACAATGTGCTACTTGATCCGGTAAACAAAGAGATCCTGGATGTAATGGCAAAAGACAGTTACGATGCTTATGTGGCCTTAAGGAAGCACCCCTTGTTTTTAACTTACCTGGAAAGATTTTCACCATTATCACTGCTGTCTAAAATTACCATCAGCAGCAGGCCTGTAAAAAGAAGTTCCGGAGCGGCATTAAAGCTGGAAGATTTAAGGGCAATTGGCTTTGTAACGGCCTGGAGCCAGCTTAAGCAAAATATTCCTGGATTTTACGGCATCGGTACTGCATTGAAAAAACAACTGGATGCAGGAAACTGGGAAATTATCTCTAAAGCCTACGAAGATTCCGGCTACTTTAAAACCATCATAGATAACTGTATGATGAGCATGAGCAAAGCTGATTTCTCCATCACGGCGCATTTTGCCAATGATAAAGAGTACGGCGCTTTCTGGAAACAATTACATGAAGAATTTGAACTGTCTAAAACGTTATTGTTAAGACTAGCCGGACACGAAACCTTAATGGAAAACTATCCTGTAGAAAAACGTTCTATTGCCGTAAGGGAAAAGATTGTGTTGCCTTTGGTACTGATCCAACATTACGCCCTGGAGCAACTACAACTTGAGCCAACAGAACAGGAGCGGCAGTCTTATGAAAAACTGGCCATAAGAACCGTATACGGCATTGTAAACGCAGGAAGAAACCTGGCATAAGGTACTTTGTTACGCAGCATCAGAATGCAAATTTTATGCTGTCCATAAATAGTTTTTGGTTAAATCTACTATATTTACCAAGTAGATTTAACCAATATTAACCTGATGTACAAATTAAGGGTAGCAGATCGCATCCCATCATATGATGAGAAATTGCTTTTAAGCAAAATCTCAAAAGGTGATGAAGTTGCCTTTCGTATGGTATTTGATTACCATAGAAAGCGGGTCTACAGCTACGCTTTAAAAGTTGTAAAATCAGAAAGCCAGGCAGAGGAAATACTGCATGATGTATTTATGAAAATCTGGCAGCACGAAAGTGCCGAGGAGATAGAAAGCCTTGAGTTTTATTTACGGACCCTTACCAAACACATTACCTTTAAACTGCTTCGGCGGATGAAACTTGAGGTAAGGGTAAATGAAGAGCTCTCCCATTCCTGGACAGAGAACCACAATGAAACGGAAGACAGAATTATCTCTAACGATACCGAACGTATCCTTACCGAAGCCATAAACCTATTGCCACCACAGCAAAAAATGGTGTATACCCTCTGTAAGGACGAAGGTTTGCAATATGCCCAGGTGGCAGAAAAGCTCTCCATTTCTCCGCTTACCGTAAAAACACACATGCAACATGCGCTCAGGTTTTTACGCAACTATGTCATCAACAATACCGATGTTTCCATGTTCATCATCTTGATGCAAATCATCAGCGAAAAAAAATAATTACATTTTTTTTCATCCCGACTACTCCGAACCTTTTTCCCGGGGGTCTATATTAAAAAAGGGGAACAGCATTTTAGCCGCAGCCTTTATTTAACCAGTATAAACCATGAAAACGTCAAGACTGATCTTCTTATATCAGCAATACATTGATAACCTCAGTTCTGAAGAAGAATTAAGGGAGTTAGAAGTATTATTGAGTGATCCCGAAAATGAAGCTATTTTTATCAGCTTACTGGACGGCACATGGAAAGCACAGCCGCTACAACACCTCAAAGACCTTTCTGAAAATAAAGCAGATCAAATTTACAACCGCATCATCAGCCAATACATCCGCCGCAAGCCCAAGTTAAAAAACTGGCTTCGTGCTGCTGCAGCAATTTTCATTACGCTAGCTGCCGGACTGGCAATTTACCAGGCAAACCGACCAAAACCAGTTCAGCCAGGCACCACTTCTGCTGTACATCAAACAAAAACCAGCGACATATTACCTGGCAGCAATAAAGCCATCTTAACCCTGGCAGATGGAAAAAGTGTAGTTTTAGACGATGCAAAAAGTGGCGAAATATCAAACCAGCAAGGCGTTGTCATCAGCAAGCTGAAAAACGGTCAGCTTATTTATGCTGGTACCGCAACAACAAAGCAGGCAGCAAAGAACCAAGTAAATACCATTGCTATTCCTAAAGGCGGTCAATACCACCTCACCTTGCCAGACGGCACCCATATTTACCTCAATTCTGCTTCTTCATTAAGCTACCCTACTGCCTTTACAGGGAACGAAAGAAAGGTGTTTTTGGAAGGTGAAGCGTATTTTGAGGTTGCTAAGGTTCAAATAAAAGACGGTAAAGAAAAAGGAAAACGCTTACCATTCATTGTAGTGACCAAAAAAGAACAGGTTGAAGTATTGGGTACACACTTTAACATCAATTCTTATGCAGATGAGGCAGAAAGTAAAACCACTTTACTGGAAGGATCAGTTCGTATTGCAGCCCTTGCAATGCAAGGAAAAGGTAAAAAGACAGAGACTGCACCATTGGTTAAACAAACTTTAATACCCGGTCAGCAGGCGGTATTAAAATCAAATACCGTAAAAGTAAATCCGGTAGACCTGGATGAAGTAATGGCCTGGAAAAACGGTTTGTTTGTGTTTAACAACGAAAACATTACGGCTGTAATGAGAAAAATTTCCAGATGGTACGATGTAGAGGTCATCTTTAAAGGAAACATGGAAGGCATTAACTTTCTGGGGAACTACTCCAGATCAAAAAGCCTGGACAACTTACTTAAAAATATAGAATTGATGGAAAAAGTAGATTTCCAGGTTGAAGGAAGGAGGATCACTGTAAGCAGAAAGTAGCACACAGGAGATCCAAAAAAAACCGGGAGTGCTTGAGACCACCCCCGGCAATAAAGGCCTGTAGGCCTTATGGATCAAAAAACCAATTGACACAATTAATAATTTTTAATCTAACCAAATGTATAAAATTTTTACTGCACTTAAGTGCGGAATTCCTGGAACATCCCGTGGTACCGCACCAAAATTCATTCTCATAATGAAACTCACTATGCTGCTATTGATGCTTAACCTTTTACAGGTACATGCTTCCAGTTATGGGCAGCAGGTAAGCATTAATGTTAAAAACGCACCTGTTAAAGAAGTACTCAACCAGATTACCAAACAAACGGGCTACAACTTTATCTGCGATGCAGACGTCATTAAAACAAACAGCACCATTACCTTAAAAGTTAATAAGATGGCTTTAGGTAAAGTATTGGAGCAATGTTTTACCAACCAGCCTATAGAAATATTGTTTGGCAGCGACAATACCGTACTCATTAAGCAAAAAACACGCCTGGTAACTGTTGCGCCCGCGCCACAGGCCATTAACATTACAGGAAAGGTATTGGATGCCAAAGGTCAGCCCATTCCAGGAGTAAGCGTTAAGGTAAAGGGCAGTACTGCAGGTGCAATGTCTGATACTAATGGTGCTTTTACGCTGAGGGTTCCGGATGAAAGCGCTGTACTGGTATTTACCTTTGTGGGCTACGTAACACAGGAAGTTACCGTGGGCAGCAAAACCAACATTACCGTTACACTTGCAGAACAAAGTCAAACTTTGAGCGATTTGGTGGTAGTTGGTTACGGCCGCCAATCAAGGGCTACGGTTACCGCAGCCATTACCCGTGTAGAAGGAAAAAACATTGCCAACCAGCCCGTAAGTACTGCGGGCGAAGCCCTTGCGGGTTTAGCTGCCGGTGTGCAGGTACAATCTGATCAGGGTGCAAAACCAGGTGCTGCGCCTACCATCAGGGTCCGCGGGGTTAGCTCATTGAGCTCTTCCAATGATCCGTTATATGTAGTAGATGGTTATCCACTTCAAGCAGCCGCTAACTTTACCTTAATTAACCCGAATGATATAGAGTCCATCGAAGTACTAAAAGATGCCGCATCTGCCGCCATTTATGGCTCCAGGGCAGCCAATGGGGTTGTATTGGTAACCACAAAGAGAGGCAAGTCCGGGAAAACCGGTTTTTCTGTGTCTGCCTATACAGGGATCCAGGAAGTGAACCGTTTTTATGATGTCCTCAAAAAAGACGATTTTATTACGCTGGTAAAAGACATCAGCCGCATCCGGAACCTGGTTTATCCTTCTATATTGGATGGGAACACTTCTGCATTACCTGATGTAAACTGGCAGCAGGAAATTTTTAGAACTGCGCCATTGCATAACTTTGAAATCAATGCTTCTGGTGGTAGCGAAAAAATAAGGTTCAATACCTCTGCAGGCATATTCAAACAACAAGGTGTGGTCATTGGTACAGATTACAGCCGTTATACTGCAAGAGTAAACCTTGATGCAGACCTGGCCAAGAACCTGAAATTAGGTTTCTCTATTTCGCCTTCCTTTTCAGAACAACACAGACAACCTTCATCTGGACAGGCAAGTGGTGCAGGAGCCAATGCAGCAGATTTAATTACAGGTGTACCCGGTTTAATTGCAGATCTTTCTTTACCAAGCCCTTTAAACCAGACCCTTACTTTTCAGCCAATTGTTCCGGTATATCGTGAAAATGGTGATTTTGCACAACCTTATGACAGGGCCTTAGGATTTAACCTGTCACCAACCTCGGTATTCTTTGCCACTAACTTTTTTAACCCTGTTGGAATTGTAAGTCAGTCAATAAACCGCTCAAGGGCATTCCGTACATTAAGCAATGCGTTTTTGGAATATACTGTTATTCCAAACCTGAAATTGAAAACGTACATCGGTGCTACACTTGAAAACGAGCAGGTCCATGGTTTTATCCCGGCTACAATGGCCGCTAGCCAGGCGCCTACGGCATCTTATTCAAACCCTCAGCTGGCCGCAATATTTGCATCAGACAATGTTAGAAATAGCTTTGACTGGGTTTGGGAAAATACAGCTACTTATGATAAAATGGTAGGTAAACACCACTTTAACTTATTGGGTTTATTCTCTGCACAAAAGTACGATTCGCAAATCAACTATACTGCGGGTATCCCGGGAACATTCATCACTACAGCAATTCAAAGTCCGCTGGCCTCACCAAATACGGTAGGGACAGAATTGTTTGATGCCAATACCTTTGTAAGTTACGCAGGCCGCTTAACGTATGACTACGACAAAAAATACCTGTTTACCGCTGCCGTACGTCAGGATGCTTCATCACGGTTTGGACCAAATAACCGTACCGCAATATTTCCTTCCTTTTCTATGGGATGGCGTTTAACGGAAGAGGAGTTTATTAAGCCCTTATTGGAAAAGGTAAAAATAAATGAGTTTAAACTACGAGGTGGATATGGCAGGACGGGTAATGCAAATATTGGAAGCTTTACCTATTTAAACTCCATCAACCTCAATAAAAACTATGCTTCAGGAAGCACAAGGATTTTCGGTTCTCAACAAACCGGTTTTGCAAACCCAGATTTAACCTGGGAAAAAAATGACCAGATCAGCGTGGGGACTGATCTGGGATTTTTTAACAATGCACTGGTTTTAACGGCCGATTATTTTGCCCGTACCTCTAAAGGAATGTTACTGAATAAAGCACTTCCGCTTGTGGTAGGTTATGCCACTACCTATCAGGCCAACCTGGGTACTTTGCAAAATAAAGGTTTTGAATTTACCGCTACCACCACTTTTAATGTTGGTGAGGTACGCTGGACCATGAATGCCAACCTTTCTACCTACAAAACCAAAGTAACGGATTTGGGTGGCCCATCTTCTTTACCTGCTGTTGCCGCCATTAACGGATGGAACAACGTTTATCAGGTTAAAGTTGGCGACCCGCTGGGCTTAATGTACGGATACACGGTAGATGGTGTATTTAAAAACGCCGCAGACTTAGCTTCAAATCCACAAACAACCGCTGGAAATAAAGTGGGCGACTGGAAGGTAAAAGATCAAAATGGTGATGGTAAAATAGACATCAATGATATTACTGTAATTGGAAAAGGACTACCTGATTTTACTTATGGATTGACCAACTCTTTACAGTATAAAAACTTTGATCTGAATGTGTTGATGCAGGGTGTTCAGGGTGTAAATATCATTAATGGTAATTACAGACAGCTCATTTCCGGAAACAATAACCAAAATACCATTTATAAGTATTTCAATAATTACTTTGATCCTGCACAGCCTAACCGTGATGTAGATTATCCAATTCCAAATTCAGGAAGCAGCGTTAACCCTGGTAATGCTTTGGTGCAGAAAGATGTTGAAAATGGTTCGTATTTGAGGGTAAGAAACATTACCCTTGGGTATCGTTTAAATGATGATGTGCTTAAAAAGATTGCTATAAAATCTGCAAGGGTGTATTTAACTGCACAAAATCCTTTCTTAATTACAAAATATAGCGGCTATAACCCGGAAGCGAACGTAAGTGGCAGCAACCCCATTACTCCGGGCGTAGACCAGGGCTCATACCCTGCAGCACGCACAATTATAGTAGGTGTAAATTTTGGATTTTAACAGCTTTAATATAACGAAGATGAATATTAAAAAATTAATCATAAACGGCCTAACTGTAGCTGCCGTTGCACTGGTACTACCAGCATGCAAAAAATCATTCACAGATTTAACCCCAAAAGGAATTGTTCCGGTAACCAGTTATTACAACACTGAAATTGACATCAGAACAGCGTTAAACGGAACCTACAGTAGCTTAAGGCCAACCTACAATGAGTTTTACGGCTTTGGTGAAGTCCCTTCAGACAATACACAATCTTTTAGCGAGAGTGAGGTGAACTATGGAGAGATGGACAAACTAAACTGGAATTCGACATCAACGAAGATACAGGATGCATGGAGCAGGTATTATGCCACTATAGCCTATGCCAATATTGTTTTGGGACATGTAAATACACCGCCTATGACACAAGCTGCCCGCAACAGTTATACTGGACAGGCTAAGTTTTTGCGCGCCTTGTCTTATTTTAATCTGGTGCGGATGTTTGGTGGTGTACCGCTTATACTTACTGAATTGACTTCTGAAGAGCAAGCCTATACCTACCTTAGAACGCCTGCTGCCGATGTATATGCACAAATAGAAAAAGACCTTACAGAAGCCGCTTTGGTTTTACCTCCATCTTACACCGGAAACGATATTGGGCGGGCAACCAGCATTGCCGCCAATGCACTATTGGGCAAAGTGTACATGTATGAAAATAAACTTGGCCTGGCCGAAAGCACACTGGCAGCGGTAGCTTCTACAGCTGGTACCCTATTGCCTTACGACCAAGCCTTTGGACAAGGAAAAGACAATAACCGTGAAATAATCTTTTCTGTACAGTACTTAGGGGGTGGTTTTGGTGAAGGAAATACTTTTGCCAGTGGTTTTGTACCGCAAACTTCGGGCACAACAATCATCAATGTAAGCGGTGGCAGTAACAACATTGGCACACCAGATTTATATAATGCTTTTGAAGCAGGAGATTTGCGCTTAAATACTGCCATTGGCGTATTTACCTCTGGTACGTTTACTTATTACTACGCTAAAAAGTTTACCTATGCTACTGTTGCGGCAGGCAATGAAGGAGATAACGACTGGCCGGTACTGCGTTATGGAGATGTACTGTTGATGTATGCAGAGGTATTGAACGAAAATGGCAAAACGACTGAGGCACTTACGCAGTTGAATTTAGTGCGTGCGCGTGCTGGTTTACTTCCTAGACTTGGGCTGCTACAAGGGCCTGCCCGTACCGCAATCCGAAACGAAAGACGTGTTGAACTCTGCTTTGAAGGCGAGAGATGGTTTGATTTGATAAGATGGGGTACTTTTGTGCAGGTAATGACGGCCTATAGAAATACGTATACGCCACCAAGCGGCAGTATTGCCAATGTAGTTTCTACAATGGCCTTGTATCCAATTCCAAGAAGGGAGCTGACCTTAAATACTAGATTAACACCAAATCCAGGATATTAATTACGATTTAACCTATCCTGTTACATTACAAATTAACAGGATAGGTTTTTATATTTCTTACACCCCAATTTGGTGACCAAATAATCTATTTTGCATGAAACTTAATTTTAAATATTTGTTGGTCATCCTGCTTGCATTGGGCTATGAGACGCTGTATGGTCAACAATATGATTGGGAAAACCCGGCGGTTACACAAATTAATACCCAAGCTCCGCACAGCACACTATTGCCATTTAGCTCTGCAGAAACAGCACTGTCTTTTAATAAAAATGCCTCTCAACTGTTTCAGTCCTTAAATGGAACCTGGAAATTTAAATGGTGTAAAACACCGCTTTTGGTTCCTGCAGGCTTTTCTGACAACAATTTTAACACAAAGGACTGGGATCATATTTATGTTCCGGGAAACTGGCAGATGGATGGACGTTATGACCGGCCAATTTTCACCAATATCCAATATCCTTTTCCTGCAACGCCTCCCCTGGTGCCAAAAATAGACACCAATGCCACTGGTTTATACAAAACAACATTCCATATTGCCGAAGGCTGGAAAGGTAAGCAGGTCTTTCTGCATTTTGCCGCTGCGCAATCTGCCTTGTATGTATGGATAAACGGCAAAAAATTAGGCTACCATGAAGATGGAATGACGCCTGCCGAATTTAACATTACGCCGTATTTGCAAAAGGGAGAAAACACACTCGCTGCCGAAGTAATTAACTGGAGCGACGGAAGTTACCTTGAAGATCAGGATTTCTGGCGCCTTAGTGGAATATTCCGCGATGTATATTTGTTTGCTACGCCCAATGTACACATCAGGGATTACCATATAAAATCTGATTTAGACGCAGTTTACAAAGATGCTGCGCTTGACCTGAACATAAACCTGCACAACTATGGACGTAAAACAAGTGGTCCCTTTAAGCTGAAGGTAAGCCTGCAGGATGCAGACAAGAAAATCATTTACTCAAAAACACAAAATACCGCTTCAATTTCCCCTACCGGAGAGCTAAAAATAAATTTCAGGGAAAAAATCTTTGATCCGGCCAAATGGACAGCAGAAACCCCAAATCTCTATACTATAGTTCTGGAGCTATTGAGTTCTGAAGGGGAAGTAATGGAAGCCATTGCGGCTAAAATAGGCTTCCGGAAAGTGGAAATTACGAATGGCTTGTTACTCGTAAACGGCAAAGCCATAAAGATTAAAGGGGTAAACCGGCACGAATTCGACATGTACACTGGCAGGCACATTAGCAGGGCATCCATGATTAGGGATATTGAGCTGATGAAACAGCATAACATTAACGCGGTGCGCACCTGTCATTACCCAAATGCCACAGAATGGTATGAGTTGTGCGACCAATATGGTCTATATGTAATGGATGAGGCCAATGTAGAAAGTCATGGCTTGTGGACACGGGCCAAAATTTACCTGGCAGAAAAGCCGGAATGGCAAAAAGCATTTGTTGAGCGTGGAACGGCAATGGTGCAAAGGGATAAGAACCACCCCTGCATCATCTTTTGGTCTATGGGGAACGAATCTGGCTGGGGGCCTAATTTTGACAGCATGTATGCCGCAATTAAACAAATTGACAACACCCGCCCTATACATTATGAAAGCAGAACGCCAAATGTGAGGATGCTGAACCGTTACGATATCATTTCGATGATGTATCCGGATACCACCGAAATTATAAAATTTATGCGGCAGGATACCACCAGACCGGTGATTATTTGTGAATATGCACATTCCATGGGTAACGGATTAGGCGATTTTAGGCACTATTGGGATTTGTTTTACAAACACCCTCGCCTTCAAGGTGGATTTACCTGGGATTGGGCGGATCAAGCCATAAGGAGTAAAGACAAAAATGGCCGGGAATACTGGAATATTATCAACCATATAGACAGTGCTAACGTAAATGATGGACTGGTAAACCCAGACCGCAGGCCTCAACCTGAAATTAATGAAGCCAAAAAGGTGTTTCAGGAAATAAACGTGAAAGCGGTGGACTTTGGCCGCGGCACAGTTAGCATCAACAACGGTTTTTACTTTAGAAACTTGAGTGATGTAACTTTATACTGGTCGCTTTTGGAAGACGGGCTGCCGATACAAAATGGCCAGATAGATCAATTGAACATCAATCCTCAGGAATCTGCTGAGCTGATTATACCCTATAACCTTGCATTGACAAAAAGCGGCAAAGAATACCATTTAAGATTCTGCTTCCGCCTTAAGGAAGCAACATTATGGGCAGCGAAGAACTTTGAAATTGCATCTGAGCAACTGAACCTGCCCATCGCGGTAAAAATAACTCCAAATACAGCAACTAACCCGGCTGTAACTTTACAAGAGAATGCAGCTTCCATCTCCATCCTTGGGAAGGATTTTAGTGTGGGCTTCGACAAAACAGCAGGCACATTAACCTCATTCAAACATGAGGACCAGGAATTGCTTGCGGGTAAGTTAAGCCCTGAATTTTGGCGTGTCCCTACGGATAATGACGAGGGGGGAAAGCATAAAAGCTATGCACAACGCTGGCGCAATGCTGGTTTAGATTCCATAATGGTAATCCCAGGTGAAATAAAAACACAACGCATTAGCAAGGATGCTATAGCGGTACATATCAAAAGTTCTATACCGCTAAAACAGGGCCATATTGATTACAAAGTTACCTACACCATTTATGGCAATGGGGAAGTAAAAGTGGACAATCAATTTAACATTAATGCACAAACACCTCCGCTGGCAAGGGCAGGCGTACAATTTGCAGTACCTTCTTCTTATACCAACCTTAAATGGTTTGGTAATGGCCCATTTGAAAGTTATGCCGACCGTAAAGAGTCTGCTTTTCCGGGTGTGTATGAGGGCCTGGTGGCCGATCAACATTTTCCTTTTGTGATGCCACAAGAAACCGGAAATAAAACGGATGTACGCTGGATGAAGATCTCCAACAACAATGGGATGGAACTAGTGGTAACAGGCCTGCCGCTGCTAAATATAAATGTGCAGGACTATGCACAGCAAGCCTTAAATAGGGCTAAAACTTCACATTTTTTATACCGGGGAGATAAAACCTATATCCACATAGACGCCATGCAAATGGGACTTGGAGGAGACGACAGCTGGACGCCACGTGTGCATAAGGAATATGTGTTAAATGCTTCACAATACAATTTCTCGTTCATGTTGAAGGCTGTTGCGCAAACTGCATTGCCAACAACAAAGCAGGACGAACCTGGAACCAAATAATAATCACAATTGAACAATAAACTATATAAGGATGAAAAACAGCTTACATAAACGCTTCATGCTGGCTTTATTTTCTGCTGCTACCCAAAGGATTTTCCTGTTTTTTTTGATTTGTTTAACAAGCCCGGTATTTGTACCGGGTCTTGTTTCTTTAAAGGCGCAGGATGTAGTGGGCTATGTACAGCCACTGGCAGGTACTGCTGCAAGCACAACGGCCGCCTCTCTAAAACATGGTGACGGAACGGAGCTAAACGCCAACACCATTCCTGCTGTGGGCTTACCTTTTGGGATGACACAGTTTACACCACAAACCCGGCAGTCGGAAACGAAATGCCAGCCCCCCTATTTTTATAAGGATAATGTGCTTACTGGCTTTAGGGCCACGCATTGGTTAAGTGGCTCCTGTACGCAGGATTATGGAAGTTTTACCATTATGCCTATGATGGGCAAATTGAAAACTACACCTGCGGGCTACGGCACTCCGTTTTCGCATCAGCAGGAAACCACTGCGCCCAATTATTACAAGGTTACACTGCCGGCTTATGAGCTGGATGCAGAATTTACCGCCACGCTACGCTCCGGAATGATGCAGTTTACAGCACAGCGCAGTGACAGTTTGTATGTGCTGATTATGCCCAACAGCGACCAGAATAAAGGGTATATACAGGTGGATACAAAAACCGGAGAAGTATGGGGATATAACCCTGCGCACCGCATCTATCAGGGCTGGGGTAAACCTGCAGGCTTTAGTGGTTATTTTTACCTCAAGTTTGAACAGCAGGCGGCTACAGGCGGCACCTTTAGCGAAGACAAGGTTTTTGGGGCAAGCCTGATTGAAAACAGAAAAGACATTGGTGCTTACCTTGGCTTTAAGCTAAACAAAGGGGCTGTGGTCTGCATTAGGATTGGCACCTCGTTTAGTAGCCTTGAAGGCGCCAAAAGGAACCTGGAAGCTGAAATAAAGGACTGGGATTTTGCTGCATTAACCGCCAGGAACAAACAGGTATGGCAAAAAGCATTGAGCCAGGTAAAAGTAGAAACCGACGTTGTAAAAGACAAACGGATTTTTTACACGGCCCTGTACCATACTATGCAGCATCCGCGCTTATTTAATGATGCGGATGGCACCTATCCCCGGTTTTCAGGAAATTATCAGCTGAAAAAGCTGGCCAAAGGCAATTATTACGATGATTTTTCCATGTGGGACATTTACAGGGCACAACTCCCTTTATTTGAGCTCTTGCGTCCTGGTTTAATCAGCGATGCGGTGCAATCTATGGTCATTAAAGGAGAACAAGGAGGATGGCTGCCAATTTTTCCCTGCTGGAACAGCTATACTGCTGCTATGGTGGGCGATCACGGCACCTCGTTTATTGCCTCGGCCTATACCAAGGGTATCCGTGGTTACGACATCAATTCGGCCTATCAGCTGATGCGCCAAAATGCCTTTGATATGCCGGGCAAAGAAGATTATGTTAACGGGAAGGGAAGAAGGGCGCTGGACAGCTATTTAAAATATGGCTACATCCCCATGGAAGACAGCGTTCCTGAAGCCTTCCATAAAAAAGAGCAGGTAAGCAGAACACTTGAATATGCGTATAACGACTACGCCCTTGCCGTGGTTGCCAAAGGGCTTGGCAAGACCGCTGATTATGAAACTTTATGGAAACGGGGCCAGAATTACAGAAATGTATTTGACCCTGCCGTAAACATGATGCGCGGACGTTATATAGATAAAACCTGGTATGCGCCATTTAGAGGCCATACAAAGGAGCCTTACATCACGGAAGGCACTCCACAGCAATACACCTTTTACGTGCCACAGGACGTGCAGGGACTGGCTAATTTAATGGGTGGAAGAAAGGCATTGGAAGCTGCCCTGGATACCTTGTTTAATGGCGGAGAATACTGGCACGGAAATGAACCCGGCCACCAAATTCCATTTATGTACAATTATACCGCAGCAGCCTGGAAAACCCAGCTTAGGGTAAAAGAGATCCTGGCCGATGAGTATAGCGACGGCCCCGGTGGTTTAAGCGGTAATGACGATGCAGGGCAAATGTCGGCCTGGTATGTATTTGCCGCGATGGGTTTTTATCCGCTGGATCCGGTATCTAACAATTATATCCTTACCGCACCCTTATTTAAAAGCACCACCATTGCTTTACCGGGAGCCAAAACATTGAAGCTGCTAACCCGTAAAAAAAGTAAAAGCTCAGGTTATATTTATGCTGTAAAATGGAATGGTAAAGTATACGAGAAAAACTACCTTACTTACGAAAAACTGATGAAGGGCGGCAGGATAGAAATCTTTTTACAAGATGAGCCAAACCTGAATTGGGGCGCAAGACCTGATGATCAGCCGGAAGAAATAAAGCCTTAAACAGAGAAAGGCCGCATCATTTTTATTTGATACGGCCTTTTCTACTTTTAAAGAATAAAGTTATTTGTCAATTGAACCCATTACCTTTTGTGCAAACGCATTCAGGGCATCTTTTTCTAATGCACCGGCATTTACATTGGCATGAACTTCAAGTGCGCCGCAGATGTTAGTGATCAATTCTCCTACTACATCCACCTCTTCTTCATGTACTCCCCTGAACTCGCAAAACGCTTCTAAAACGCCCAACGTTGTTTCCAGGTCTTCTGGAGTATTGTTTTGAAACAGCTGTCTGATAACCGGGATCTTCATTATTTTATTTTATCAAATAATTCACTTAACACTTCTGCCTTATTGGTTTGAACCTGGTCTACCAGTGCGCCGCCTTCAAAGGCAGCAAAGGTTGGCAGGTTATCTACATTTGCCAGTTTTCGCGAATCCGGAAGTTTCTCAGCATCCACGATTACGAAAACAACATCTTCATTTTCTGCAGCCAGTTTCTTAAACTTTGGCTTCATAATTCTACAGTTTCCACACCATGAAGCGGCGTATTGAACCATTACTTTGTTGTGATCAGCAACGTATTGATGAAGATTATCTTCTGTTAATTCTAAAAACATAACGTAAGTTTAAATTAGTTTGAACTTAGGTATTCAGCAACACCAGTTCTGTTGGCGTTCATTGCTTCTTTACCTTCTTCCCAGTTTGCAGGGCATACTTCACCATGAGTTTGAACATGTGTGTAAGCATCAATAAGGCGTAAATATTCTTTTACATTTCTACCCAATGGCATATCGTTTACACTTTCGTGGAACACTTTTCCGGTTTCGTCAACCAAATAAGTAGCCCTGAAAGAAACATTTGAACCAGAGAATGACTCGTTTCCTTCTTCATCATATTCAACTTCCTGATCAAGAATACCCAAAAGGCCAGATAAATGTCTGTGTGTATCTGCCAGAATTGGATAGGTTACGCCTTCAATACCACCATTGTCTTTTGGCGTGTTTAACCATGCAAAATGAACTTCGTTGGTATCGCAAGATGCACCGATAACAATGGTATTTCTTTTTTCAAATTCAGGTAACGCTGCCTGGAAAGCATGTAATTCCGTAGGGCAAACAAAAGTGAAATCTTTAGGGTACCAGAATAACAATACTTTGCTGTTTTTGTTAACTGCCTCTTCAAAAATGTTAATTTTCAAATCATCACCCATTTCAGACATCGCATCGATGTTAACGCTAGGAAACTTTCTACCTACTATAGCCATAATTATATGTTTTTAAATTTTTTCTAAGGCAAAGATACGGCTATAAGAAATGATTACCAACGTCCGAAAGCGTAATCTGAATACTTAATATTGATGCCCTTATAGACAAATACTATATACTCATGGGTCTCATGTAGATTTTAACTATCCTATACGAACAGAGGTCATGGTTAAAGAACCGCCTACCGCTTTGTCACTGAAGATACTAACCTCTTCCTTCGCATTTTGTAAGCCTAAGGTATACAACAAAGGTAAATAATGTTCTGGCGTTGGAATGGCCAGCGCGGCGGCTTTACCCAGGCCTTCCCATCCAATTAAAGCCTGGTGCTGGTGGTTTAGGATAGAATTTTTAAACTGCTCATTGATGTCCAGCGCCCAATCATAGCCCCCACCATTAATCATCTCCCAGTTTAGCATCCTCAGGTTATGCACCATATTTCCACTGCCTAAAATCAACACCCCTTTTTTACGCAGGGCATACAGTTCTTTGGCCAGCTCATAATGTGCCTGGGACGATTTGGTGTAGTCCATGCTGAGCTGTAAAACCGGAACATTTGCATCAGGGAACATGTGTTTTAACACCGTCCATGCACCATGGTCAAGGCCCCAGTCGTGATCTAAAGCCACTGCTGCGCTCTTGATCAGTTCAGCGGTTTCCGTAGCCAGTTCCGGATTACCCGGAGCGGGATATTGCGCATCAAATAAAGCCTGTGGGAAGCCTCCGAAATCATGAATAGTGGGTGGAAAATCCATTGCCGTAACCCTGGTGCCCCTGGTAAACCAGTGGGCAGAAACCACAATTACAGCTTTTGGAACAGGTACAGTACGACCAATTTCGGCCCAATTGCGGCTAAATTCATTGTCTTCTATACCATTCATAGGCGAGCCGTGACCAATAAAAAACACCGGCATCAATACGCCCTCATCAGAAAGGGTTGCCGTTAAATTTTTAATCTCCGATAAGTTTGCCATCATCTGTATTATTAAAAAAGGGTTGCACAAGCTTTAAACACTCATACAACCCCTTAATGCTGTTTAAAACCCTGTTCTTATTTAGCCTGGGTAAATTCCAGGTTTAAGGTAATTTTAACTTCTTTTGCAACACCCATTCCAGTTGGATCGTATTTGATGTTATAATCTAACCTATTGATGGTTGTTGTGGCATTAAAACCTGCTTTTGTATTAGACTGTTGGTCTTTAGCTGTTCCACCAAATACAACTGCAAATTTTACATCTTTAGTTACATCACGAATGGTCAGTTTCCCAGACAGCTCATAAGTGTTTCCTTTCAGTTTTTTGAAAGAAGAACCTACAAAAGTCATTGTTGGATATTTTTCTGCATTGAAAAAATCATCAGACTTCAAGTGATTGTTACGCATATCCACATCAGTGTTGATGCTGTTTACATCTACCGTAAAGTTAATTTTAGCGTCTGTTAAATCTGTTTTAGCCGCATCAATGGTACCTTCAAATTTCTTGAACGATCCATTTACGAATGAAATGCCCATGTGTTTAACTTCAAAGTTAACGAATGAATGCATTGGATCTACAGACCACTTTGTTTGTGCGAATGATGCTGCGCTGATAGACAAGGCAACAAAAAATAAAAATATCTTTTTCATCTTCATATGTTTTATACAGCAAATTTACTGATGAATAAATTCCCCCATCTTGATCTATGATAGGAAATTCTTATTTCCCGGCTATTGTGCTTTTAACGGTACCACAATCGTACATCATGCTGCCATAATATGGGTTCTGAATGTCTTTAACCTCATTTAACCAGCTAAATTTGCCCATTGGACAATATTGAAGATAAGCAACATTAAGGTTTAAAGCGAGTTGCTGCGTTACCTTGATAAACGACTGGCTTATGCCCTCAAAGCTTTTACGCTGACTTTTCAAATCGCTGCTCTTTGCCAAATCTGCTGATTGCGCAAGAATAACCGCCGATTCTTCCATCCAAAGCTGGTGTTGCGCATCATCTTTAAAGCCTTTATGAGGCACCTCTTTAACCGCTTGCTGAAGCGCTATTGCAGCTTGCTGTGCAAGCTCTGCCTTATCTGTTGCCAGCGCATTCTTTAATACATAATATTTTTTAAGGCTATTGTTAAACGCTACAGAAACCTTATCCTGAGCGGTGGCTTTTTGAAAAAAAAGACCTAAAAATAATAGGGAACATACAATAAGCTTATTCATGATTGTAAATTATAAAATGTTAAAAAAGTTAAATTCTGCACGGATCAGGTACATGTTTTTGTTGTACCTGCCCGGCATATTTCCTGCCAGCTGAAAGCGATAACCCAAATCAATCCGGGTCCGGCTGTTGATGATTACCTGTGCTGCCGGGGCCAAGTCTACATACGACCGCCCATTTTCTGGATTTGTTTTACCCAACACCTCGAAATAAAGGTTAAGGTTTGGCTGATTGTAGTTCTTGTATACAAAAGGCAATAACAAATACCCGGAAGACAGACCGTAGCCCAGCATTTGATCTGGTTGCGGCATGCCGGGCATATCAATAGCCTTTACATCAAAGGCCTTGGTATAACTTAACGTTCCGGAAAGGGCCAGTTTATGCAGAAGCTGGGTAACAACGATGCCCGCCTGAGCGCCACTGTTGTCGCCCTCCAGGTTAATATCTTCGGTATGCACGGTCCTTTTACTGGTACTTGCCCTGGCAAAAGCAGCGGCCCTAAGGTGTTTATGGTTCCCGTCTTTGGAATAGAAACGATACTTGCCATATAAACTTCCGCCTTCCAGTCTGTACGTATCGTCCATATTGGAAAAGAAGCCCTGTGCATGAAGCATCAGGTTTTTATTGAAGCCTACCATAACTTCAGGAATGGTCCTGTTCATGCCGTTAGGATTGAAAATGCCTTCATTGGTCATGCGTATCCCAACTGACTTGGCCGGCATATTACTGGCAGGTTCTGAAAACACATAAAGTTCTTGCGCCACAAGCTGTCCTGCCCCTAAAAAAAGGAGCAGGATTAATAAGCTGATCTTCTTCATGCTTAAATGCTCAGTTGATAAACATTCATGTTTTTGGCATTCACCAGCGTAGCTTTAACCGGGCCGTCCAGGACCTTACTTTTACCATTGGTAAACTGGTATGTAAAACCACTAACGGTGGCCTTTCCTTCTGCATCCAGTGTAGTTTGTTTAAAGTTAAGGACGGCAGAAAGTGTACCTACAGAAAAACCGGCATCCTCTACTTTTTTCTTAAGCAGCTCCGGGTTAACATCTCCCTTTTTAAACTTCAGAATGAACAGGTTTTTATTGAGATCAGGTGTTACATCTTCAACAAAATCCAGTGAACGCAAGGCTGTTTCGGTGGCGCGGGAGCACATAGAACAAGTTAAGCCATCAACCTGCAGTTCAGCAGTAGAAATTTGCTGTGCAGAAGCACTAGCACTAAAAAATAATAGGGTAATAAACAGAATGTTTTTAATCGTTTTCATGATTGAAATTTTAGGTGGATAAATTTTAAATACAGTAAACCCTCAGGACTGAAGCCCTGACGGTAGCAAATAAAACATTCCTGGTTTAATTTCTGAAAACGCAGTTGTATAAGTGAAGGGAAATCCGGGCAGACAAGGGCGGGGCCTTATTTTCCATCCTGCCAAAGAAATGGGGCAACATTTTCTGGGCAACCTCTGCCAGAATAGGGCTTAAAAACAATTTAACACTGAAATCTTTTGGCAAATTTACCTTGAAGCCAGATTCGTGGCTATCTGTAACTTTTGCACTCACATCCGTGTTTTTGCAGCAGCCGCTGTTTTTGCCCATTTTAGTATCCGTTTTACAAATTTTGCACTTGGCTGTTTCTGTAAAATGGATGGACGCTAATTTTCCTCCGCAAAAGTGCAGGCTTAATGCAACGCCAATTACGCTTACCAGGTAAAAGGCGCACAATCCAAGTGCTATTTTTTGACGAAGTTTCATTGATACAAATGTAGTTATAAAATTTTATTAAATCCAAACATGCGCCTAAGGGGTGGCATGATGGGCGATTTTGTATTTTTTTACAAATAGAATTCAGCTAACTTAGCGCAAAAAAAGCAATGAAAATCATCTCTTACAATGTAAACGGCATCCGCTCTGCATCAACCAAAAACCTCTTCGGCTGGCTGCAAAGTACCGACCCAGACATGGTATGTATGCAGGAAGTAAAAGCGCTTCCTTCGCAAATTCCCGATGTACTTAACCTGATTGAACAGCTGGGATATCACCATTATTGGTTCCCGGCCGAAAAAAAGGGATATAGCGGTGTAGCTATATTAACCAAATTAAAGCCCAATCATGTGGAATATGGGTGTGGAGAAGAATGGATAGACAAAGAAGGAAGGATTTTAAGGGCTGATTTTGACAATTTCTCACTGATGAGTGTATATCTTCCATCTGGATCGTCAGGAGAGGAAAGACAGGCTAAAAAGTATGAATTTATGTGTTTTTTTGAAGGCTATATCCAGGAACTCCGCAAGGAAATACCAAACCTGATCATTTCTGGCGATTATAATATTTGCCATACTGCCATTGACATTCATAATCCAAAATCCAACGCCAACTCATCTGGCTTCCTGCCAGAAGAACGTGAATGGATGCAATTGTTCTTGAACAGCGGATTTATAGATACCTTCAGGCATTTTAACAAAGACCCGCACCATTATACCTGGTGGAGCTTTAGAGCGGGATCAAGAGGTAAAAACCTGGGTTGGCGCATCGATTACCACTTGGCTACCTTGCCGATGCTTGACAAATTGAAAAACGTAACCATTTTACCCGATGCCATTCATTCAGATCATTGTCCGGTATTGTTGGAACTGAATGCATAAATCTTTTGTGGCGTAATACACAGATCTAGCCTTACATCGTATTCATCTACATTGCTGATCTGATTTTGCGCCTCAAAAAAATTTAAACCTACCTTTTTTGCGTCCAATCCCTGTAAAAAGCGGTCGTAAAACCCTTTACCATAACCTACTCTGTATCCATGGAGATCAAATGCGAGCATAGGAACCAACACCATGTCGATTTTACCAATATGAACATCGACCGGAAAGGGCTCTGGAATACCATATTCGTTCTTTTTTAAATCTTCTTTTGAAGTAAAAGCATGATGGGTCATCAGTGAGTTGCCAAAATTGGCTCGCGGAATAATAATTTTTATGTGAGGATGGTTTTCTTTGAGCCAATCTACGATTAAAAAGGTATCCGGTTCATTTTTTTCCAGGATTGGAAGAAATAGGTGAATAACGTTAACCGCAGAAAAATCAAGCGTTGCAAACTGGTTTCGAATTTGGATGCTCAAGGTCTCTACCTGCTCTGGGGTAAGTTTTTTACGCTCCAGAATAGCTGCTTTTCTGATTTCTGCTTTATTCATCAAAACAAAGATAAAAAAAGATGGCTTCGGGAACCACTCCGAAGCCACAATCAACCTAAACCTAAAACTAAACTATGAAATTTTTATTTTATTCTTTCTACATAGTCGCCTGTACGTGTATCAACCTTAACCCTATCGCCCTGGTTGATAAACATAGGGACTTTAATTTCTACTCCGGTCTCTAAAGTTGCATATTTCAATGCATTTGTAGAGGTGTCGCCTTTAACAGCAGGCTCAGAGTACGTAATTTCTAATTCGACATGAGAAGGTGTTTGGGCCATAATCGGCTCGTCACTTTCAAATGCTATAATTACATTCATTCCTTCTTTTAAGAACCTTAAACTTTTACCAAACAATAGTTTTGGTATGTTAAATTGCTCAAATGAAGCATTATCCATCACTACCAGCGCATCTCCATCTTCATAAAGATATTGGTAATCATTTGTTTCAACACGGCAAATCTCTACCTCTTCATCTACACGAAATCTGTATTCTACCAATTTACCGGTTTTTACATTTCGCATTCTGGCCTGGTAAAAAGCCCTCAAATTTCCAGGGGTGCGGTGCAGGAACTCTTCTACCTGTACCAGTTCTCCGTTAAACCGGAGCACGTTACCACTTTTTATATCTGATGCCTTTGCCATTTTATTTAAAATTTGGGTGGAATGTTTTACCCTCTTTTCGTGCCGCAAAGGTAAAAACATTTTACATACTACGCAATAGATATTTTAAAAAATTTTTACACAGGGCCTCAAGGGGCATTTTAAGGCGATTTTGGCCAAAATTTAACAAATATTTAACTTATTTGTAATCCAGAATGTTAACAATTTCGTTGCAAAAAGCGTACTCGGCTTCCTGATTTGAGCCTACAATTACAATTTTGTTTGCCGTAAAATTTTGAATTAACTCATGATACCAGGCCATTCCCTGTACATCCAGATTGGAAGCGGGTTCATCCAAAAGCAGGATCTGGCTGTCGGTACAACAGGCAAGCGCCAGTTTAACACGCTGTTTCATCCCGGACGAGAAATACTTTAAGGCTTTGTCTTGCGACTTTGCCAGTCCGAGTAATGCGGGAAGACTTTTTTCGTCTATCCCCTTGTGGTAGTTTTTAAATTTAAAATGAAAGCTGATGATTTCCTGAAGGGTAAAATCTTCAATCAAATCGAGATAAGGAGCAGCAAAACTGATGCTTTTATAAATCTGTTCTGCAGCGATTTGCTGCTCCTTATTTATGTTATGGTAGGTAACTTTACCTTCGGATGGGGATAAATTGCCAAGAATCAAACTCAGCAAAGTAGATTTCCCCGAACCATTAGGACCTAAAATGGCATATTTTTGTCCGGAAAGAAACTGATAGCTTAAATTGCGGAATATCCATTCCTGGTTAAACCGCCTTCCTGCACCATCTAAGTCAATCCGCATATTTGTTTAGCTTCCAGAACCGAAGCCCTTCATCACACCACGGTTAGAATTTCTGATAAAGTCAACAATCTCATCACGGATTTCCGTTGGGGCAAATTCTGCTTCAATCATATCCAATGCTTTGGTTACGTTATTGTGCTTCACAAACAACACCCTGTAGATTTCCTGAATTTCGTTGATTTTCTCGGATGTAAAGCCTCTTCTGCGCAAACCTACAGAATTGATGCCCGCGTAAGAAAGCGGCTCTCTGGCGGCCTTTACGTAAGGCGGAACGTCTTTCCGTACGAGTGAACCACCAGTTACAAAAGCATGAGAACCTACTTTGACAAATTGGTGAATAGCCACAAGCCCCGCAAGCACCACATAATTACCAATGGTGATGTGGCCCGCAAGTGTAGTGCTGTTAGAAAAAATACAGTAATCGCCTACTTCACAATCGTGTGCAATGTGAGAATAAGCCTGAATTAGACAATTGCTTCCAATTACTGTTTTCCATTTATCTTTTGTACCTCTGTTGATGGTTACGCACTCCCTGATGGTGGTGTTATCACCAATTTCGGCGGTAGTTACCTCTCCGGCAAACTTTAAGTCTTGCGGAATACCAGAAATAACAGAACCTGGGAAAACCCTGCAGTTCTTTCCAATTCTTGCACCATCCATGATCACAACATTGGAGCCGATCCAGGTACCTTCACCTATTTCAACATCTTTATGTATCACCGCAAAAGGCTCAATAACAACATTATCGGCTATCTTTGCCTGAGGATGTATATATGCTAGAGGTTGTATCATACTGTGGTTTCGTTTTCTTTTACTTTACTAATCTGAGCCATCATTTCGGCTTCAACAACAATTTTCTCTCCCACCATGCCTACACCTTTCATTTGTGCGATGCCTCTGCGGATTGGCTCCATCAAATCGCATCTGAACACAATGGTATCACCAGGCAATACCTGCGCCCTGAACCGCACTTTATCTATTTTAAGAAAGTAAGTGAGGTAATTTCTTGGGTCAGGAACAGTGCTTAGCACCAAAATGCCGCCCGTTTGTGCCATGGCCTCAATTTGAATTACGCCAGGAAGGACTGGTGCGCCAGGAAAATGTCCTTTAAAAAATTCTTCGTTCATCGTTACGTTCTTTACGCCCACAACATGGGTTTTAGAAAGTTCAAGAATTTTATCGATGAATAAAAATGGCTGTCTGTGGGGCAAAATGTCCATAATCTGGACAATATCGTACAGCGGCTTAGCTGCTGGATCATATACTGGCTGCACTTTCTTATTCTTTTCTTTTTTAATTGCTGCTTTAATCTTCTTCGCAAAAGCAACGTTTGCTGCATGTCCAGGTCTGGCGGCCATGATATGCCCTTTTAGGTGCATCCCAACCAAGGCCAAATCACCAATCATATCCAGCAATTTATGCCTTGCCGGTTCATTTTGGTACCTGAGCTCCATATTGTTTAGGATCCCCTGAGGAGCAACGTCAATGGCATTTCTTTTAAAGATCTTAGCCAGGTGGTCCAGTTCCTCTCTCGTTACCTCTTTATCTACAATAACAATGGCATTGTTTAAATCACCTCCTTTAATCAGGTTATTTTGCAATTGATACTCCAGTTCATGAAGGAAACAGAAGGTACGGCAAGATGCAATCTCTTTTTTAAATTCAGCAATACTGGAAATTCCGGCATGCTGACTTCCTAAAACAGGAGAATTATAGTCAATCATACAGGTAAACCTGTAGTCATCTAAAGGCATGGCTACAATTTCTACTTTTCTGTCTGACTCGGTATAGGTAATGTTATGTGGAATCTGAAAATATTCCCTGTCTATAGATTGTTGTACAACACCAACGCCCTCCAGCGCTTCCAGAAATTGAATAGCACTTCCATCCATAATCGGCGTTTCAGGGCCATCCAGTTTTAGCAACACGTTATCCAGGTCCATCCCAACCAAAGAAGCCATCACATGCTCTACAGTACTTACACTAGCCCCATTTTGAGTAATGGTGGTTCCTCTGGCAGTATCTGTTACATTGTCGCAATCTGCTTCAACAATCGGCTGTCCGGGTAAATCTGTTCTTTGAAACTTAAAGCCATGATTTTCTGGTGCGGGGCAAAAGGTTAAGGTAACGTTTGCACCGGTATGTAAGCCTACACCCTGCACTGAAACCTCAGATTTTATGGTCTTTTGTTTAACGTTCATTCTTGTTTAAAATAGAGATATTATTATTTTCAATTATTTCGGACAGCTTTGAAATCGTTGCTTCAAGTTTAGCAATCCTCTTTTCTACGCCGGGTAACTGTTTAAAGATCACATTTGCACGCATCCAGTCCCTCAATGGCTGAGCCGGCGTTCCATGCCACTGCTTATTCTCGTCTGTGGTATTAAAATTAATTCCTGCCTGGGCACCAATTTGTGTACCCTTAGCCAAAGAAAGGTGACCCGCAATACCAACCTGGCCACCAATTACCGAGTTTCCACCAAGTTTGGTACTTCCGGAAATTCCTGTTTGAGCTGCCACAACAGTATGCTCACCCACCTCAACATTATGTGCAATTTGAATTAAATTGTCAAGCTTAACACCTTTACGGATAAAGGTAGAGCCCATCGTTGCCCTGTCTATAGAGGCATTAGATCCAATTTCAACGTCATCTTCAATGACTACATTACCAATCTGTGCGATCTTTGAATACGTACCATCTTTTTGCGGGGCGAAACCAAAACCATCACTACCAATTACGGTATTAGAATGGATAATGATTCTATCTCCTAAAATTGTCCGGGATTGTATTTTAACGCCTGGATAGAGCAAACAATTCTTTCCAATTACTGCATTTTTGCCTACATATACTTGCGGGTGGATCTTGCTGCCGTCACCTATAACTGCATTTTCAGCAATGTAACTGAAAGCCCCTATAAATACGTTTTTACCAACTTTGGCAGAAGGATGAACAAAGCTGCCCGGGTCTATTCCCGTTTGCCCATTTTCCTGGTTCAATACCTCGTTGTATTTTTCCAGCAGTACAGAAAAGGCGCTGTAAGGATCTGCAACCTTAATTAAGGTACAGGTATATGGTTGTGTAGGTTTAAAATCAGCGCCTACGATTACTACTGATGCCTGTGTAGAGTACAGGAAATTTTCGTATTTCGGATTAGACAAAAAACATAACGAACCAGATTTCCCATCTTCTATTTTAGAGAGCTCTGCTACCTGAACGTTTTCGTCACCTTCTATCGTGCCGCTTAAAAGTTCGCCTATCTGCTTGGCAGTAAATTGCATCTTACAAAGTTATATGTTAAATTGATATGAACAAATAAACCCTGACAGGTTATTTATTTCATACCTTCCATTTTCAAACCCTAAAACAAAGGATAATTCATTAATAGTTTTGTTAAATAATGCTAAATAATCCTTGGATAGCATAAAATGTGCTTCTTCACTGTTTTATCCAAAGATTCTAAATTGGATAAATCAGACGCTTTTACAATATCTATTAACGTGTTATTTTTCAATAAAATATTAATGTTGCTGTTGCCAGCATTATATGCCCTGTTTCTAATTACATCAGTAAACACAAAATATCTCGATTCCGCTACAGTAATGTTTAATGTTGCCGCGATATTTTCTTTTAACAGCTGCACCCTGGCCTCATCCTGCGCATCATTTGTGATCTCTATTTTATAGAGGATTCTTTTGGTGAGCATCTCGCACAGTTTAGATAAAATTTGATCGGGATGGTCAACCCATACCTTTACAGAGGCAAAAATATCCTGATCATCCAGCTTAAGGAACTTTTCCAAATGAAGATCAGCGCTAAAAAACGCTTCTTCACGAACATCGTTCTGCAAAAAATGCTGTAAAGCAGGTGTTGCGAAAAGCGTTTCTCCCCGGGCCGATAACTCTTTTGCCCGCTCTAAAATTTTAACCAGCAGTTGCTCGCCGGAAATCACGGTTTTATGCAAATAAACCTGCCAATACATCAGCCGGCGGGCAATTAGAAAGTTTTCAATGGAATAAACCCCTTTCTCTTCTATTACCAGGTCATCATCCACCACATTAAACATCTTTATGATCCTGTCAAAACTAATTACCCCCTCACTAACGCCCGTAAAAAAACTATCCCGGTTTAGGTAATCCATTCTGTCAAGATCAAGCTGACCGGAAATGAGCTGATGTAAAAACCTCTTTTTACAATTTCCTTTAAATATTTCAATTGCCGGCGAAAGTCTGCCACCAAAGGCCGCATTCAGCTTTTCCATAATCAGCATAGAAATATCCTCATGTTTAATCCCGTTAACCAGCGAGTGTTCCAGCGCATGCGAAAAAGGACCATGACCAATATCATGTAGTAAAATGGCGATGGTTGCTGCCTCCTCTTCTTCCTTTGAAATGTCATGCCCTTTTCCTTTCAGTACCTCAATGGCCAGGCTCATTAAATGCATAGCGCCAAGGGCATGATGGAACCTGGTATGCAAAGCACCAGGATAGACTAAATGCGTCATTCCCAATTGCTTAATATACCTTAAGCGCTGAAAATAAGGATGAGATATAAGGTCAAAGACTAGTGCGGAGGGTATATTGATGAACCCATAAACAGGGTCGTTAATGATTTTCTTTTTGTTCAAACTATGTTAAAATATGTTATACGGTACAAAAATTGCTAATTTAATTCATACTTTAGAAAGAGATGTTTCTTTTTAAACTTTTAATTTTTACTATACACACTCCGTAATGCAGGAAACCAAAATTCTATGGGCAGATGATGAGATCAACTTATTAAAACCACATATACTTTTATTAAACGAGAAAGGTTACCACGTAACTACATTTACAAACGGCAACGATGCACTTGAAGCTTTTGGAAAAGAGCACTTTGACCTTGTTTTTCTGGATGAAAACATGCCGGGCATGAGCGGCATTGAAACGCTCTCTGCTATAAAAAACCTTAAGAATGACATCCCTGTGGTATTGATTACCAAGAGCGAAGAGGAAAACCTGATGGAAGATGCCATTGGTTCAAAAATAGATGACTACCTTATTAAACCGGTAAACCCAAAGCAGGTTTTGCTAACCATTAAAAAATTGATTGACAATAAGCGTTTGGTGAGTGAAAAAACGTCAATGGCTTATCAGCAGGATTTTAGAAAATTGGGCATGACGCTAAACGATAAGCTAAGCCATCAGGAATGGATTGATGTGTACAAAAAGCTGATCTTTTGGGAACTGGAGCTGGAGAAACTTGACGACCCGCAGATGCACGAAATCCTGACGATGCAAAAATCTGAGGCAAATACCCAATTTTCCCGGTTTATTGAAGACAATTACCTGAGTTGGGTAAACGGAAAGGGAAAAGCCCCTTTGCTTTCTAATGAGCTGTTAAAGAAGAAAGTATTGCCGCTGATTAACGACACCACCCCTGTTTTCTTTATTTTGATTGATAACCTTCGTTACGACCAGTGGAAAATCATAGACCCTTTAATAAGGGAGCACTTCCGTTTGGATGACGAAGATATTTACACCAGCATTTTGCCTACCGCTACACAATATGCCCGAAACTCGATATTTTCTGGTTTAATGCCGCTTGAAATGGAGAAACGTTTTCCAACCATGTGGCAGAATGACGATGACGAGGGTGGAAAAAACATGTACGAGGAAGCTTTTCTGGCCGATCAGATCAAAAGAAGCCTGCGTAAAGACTGTAAATTCAGTTATCATAAAATATTAACTTATGACGATGGAAAAGCGCTAACTGAACAGGTAAATAACCTGATGCAGAATGAGCTGAACGCGATTGTTTACAATTTTGTAGACATGCTCTCGCATGCCCGTACCGACATGGCGATGATTCGTGAATTGGCAAATGATGATGCGGCATACAGATCATTAACCTTATCCTGGTTTGAGCATTCTCCGCTGCTGGAACTGCTTAAAAAGCTTTCGCAAAAGCAGGTGAAAGTAGTGATTACTACTGATCATGGTACGATAAGGGTAAAACATGCCAGCAAAGTGATTGGGGACAGAAATACAAATACGAACCTACGTTACAAGCAGGGCCGTAATTTAAATTACAATGCGAAAGAGGTTTTTCTGATCAAGAACCCACATGAAGCACAATTGCCAAAAATTAACATCAGTTCAAATTACATTTTTGCGAAGGAAGACCGCTATTTTGTATACCAGAATAACTACAACCAGTTTGTAAACTATTACAATGAAACTTTTCAGCATGGAGGAATATCTCTGGAGGAGATGATTATACCCATAGCAACTTATAGTTCAAGATAGTTTTTCTGATATTTGCAGCATGGAATTTGAAGTCAACCAGCTTTCTGATTTAAAAGCAGCAGCAAACGCATTGATTACACTTGCAGGAAAAAATAAGGAAAAGCTCTTTATTTTTGAGGGCGAAATGGGTGCAGGAAAAACCACCTTTATCAAAGAGATTTGTGCTGCCCTTGGTGTTACAGAAACCGTTTCCAGTCCTACTTTTTCTATTGTAAACGAGTATGAAGGAGACGGTGAGGTCATTTATCATTTTGATTTTTACAGGATCAAAAACCTGCAGGAAGCATATGATATTGGCTATGAAGATTACTTTGATTCTGGGAACATCTGCCTGATTGAGTGGCCGGAAAAAATTGCAGCACTCCTTTTGCAGGAAAATTATATTAAAATTCAAATTAGTATATTAGGGCCGGAAAAAAGAAAACTGCTTTTCACAACAATAAACCACTAGAACAATGTCAACAGGATTACGTGAAGGAATGGCTTCTATTGCACATCAGGGATTGATACAGCCTAAAGAGACCATGTGCGAAAGTGGAAACAAAAGCAATAGCTTGTACATCGGGATCCCGAAGGAAGTCTCTTTTCAGGAAAACAGAATAGCACTGACACCGCTTTCAGTGGCCTTGCTGGTTAGTAACGGACATAAAGTGATGATTGAAAGTGGTGCTGGGGTTGGCGCCAATTTTTCTGACCGTGATTATAGTGAACAGGGCGCAATCATTTGTTTTGATAAAAAGGAGGTCTTTAACGCCGATATTATTGTCAAAATTGCGCCGCCAATGTTGGATGAAATTGCACTGATGCATAAAGGTCAGACGCTTATTTCGGCCCTGCAAATGGGCTCCCTCAAAGAAACCTTCATTAAGGCCCTCCTGGACAAAAAAATAAATGCCCTGTGTTTTGAACATATCCGTGATGAAGGGAATGTATTGAGTGTAGTGCGGGCAATGAGCGAAATTGTAGGCGCAACCTCTATTTTCATTGCTTCAGAATACCTTAACAATGTAAACGGCGGAAAAGGCCTTATGCTGGGTGGTTTTACAGGCGTACCGCCAACAGAAATTGTAATTTTAGGCGCAGGCACAGTGGGCGAATATGCAGCGAGGACCGCCTTATCGCTTGGTGCAGAAGTAAAAGTGTTTGACAGCTCCATTTATAGGCTAAGAAGGCTGCAAAACAATCTTGGAAGTCGTGTTTTTACCTCTGTAATGCAGCCTATTGTGCTGGGTAAGGCCATTACCACCTGTGATGTAGTCATTGGTGCCATTCGTGCTTCACATGGCCGCAGTCCTTGTTTGGTTATGGAAGAAACGGTGAGCCGTATGAAGCCTGATTCTGTAGTGATTGATGTTAGCATTGATCAGGGTGGTTGTTTTGAAACTTCGGAGGTAACTAATCATAAAGATCCTGTTTTTAGAAAATACGATGTCATTCATTACTGTGTACCTAATATCGCATCCAGGGTTCCACGTACGGCTTCTTATGCACTGACAAATATCTTTACCCCAATTCTGGTTGATATAGGCGATATGGGTGGGCTGATGAACGTAGTATGGAACAAACCGGGCATCCGAAATGCCCTATATACCTATCAGGGACACCTGACAAGTAAAGACCTGGCCAACATGTTTAATCTTCCTTTTAAAGACATTGAGCTATTGGTTGCCGCCAACCAGTAAATTTAAATATTCCTGCAAATTATTAAGTGTAAAACACTTCAATTATGTTCAGAAAATTACTCTTTAGCTCCCTGATTTTCTTCTCGGCATGTGCCGTCACTGCACAAAACACAGATTCTTTAGCGCTGGTAAAAGCCAAATGGAACAAGCAAAAAATTGCGCCAAAAATTAAACTGATCCGCTTCCACTTTAAGGAGAAAGAACTTTTTAAGGCAAATGAAAACATCAGTTACCTGGAGATAAAAAACAAGGGCAAATCATCCCGGTTGATCATTGGAGCGGAAGATACGCTCTTAAAGCCTGTAAGTATTTTCGGCGATAAAGCTAATGCGCTAGCTGCAGTAAATGGCTCATTTTTCGACGTTAAAAATGGTGGTGCTGTAGATTTTATCAAGAAGGACGGCCGGGTACTGGCCAACAACCGACTTCTAAAAGACAGTGTACGGGCCATACATCAACGTGCCGCAATTGCGATTACAAATGGAAGATTGCAGATTGAAAAGTGGGACGGCAGCGACAACTGGGAGCAAAAAATAACCGCTGAAAATGTTATGGTAAGCGGGCCGCTCCTGATCTACAACGGAATGGATGAATTGATTAGCCTTACCGATTCTTTTAACACAGTAAGACATCCCAGAACTTGCATCGGCATTAAAAATAATGGCAAGCTAATTATACTTACCGTAGATGGAAGAAATAGTAACGCTGAGGGAATGAGTTTGCCGGAGCTGACTAAAATAATGCGCTGGCTGGGTTGCAAGGCAGCTATAAACCTTGATGGAGGTGGCTCTACAACTTTATGGGTAAAAGACTTTCCAAATAATGGTGTAATCAATTACCCTTCTGACAATAAAAAATGGGACCATGAAGGCGAAAGAAATGTAGCCAACGTTATTCTATTACAAAAATAAGGCTGATATATTTGCGGGAGATTGTAAAAAACATGGGAAAAGTAAATCGTTTGCTGATCATATTGCTAACGGGAATCAGCCTTGGGGGCTGTAACAATGCACCTAAAAAAAATGGTGATAGCACTGAATTGAAGAAGCTGGATTTTACAGCAATAAAAGGGATTAGGTACACGGAAGTAAAACGCAGGTTTAGTAATGGCCTTTCCTTTGATACGCTGGGCTTTCAGCAAGAACCAAGCTGGATTGTGGAGTTTTATTCCAACGACACCATTATGGCCTACAGTCCGCAGAAAAAAATCATGCAGCCCTTTCATCTTCTTTACGATCATGGAGATGTATATAATTTTGCAAAAGAGTACTTTCGTTTTAAAAAGATCAGTAAAGACAGTCTTGTTTTTCAACGCCTTCAGGTCAACAATAAAGAGATCGCAAAAGACATCCGTTCTGATGTAAACATTACATACTATGCAGATGCCTACATCAAAGATGTACTTCACACTACGGCAGAAGAACTTCAGCGCCCTACGGCTGCTGATACGGCATTTATAAAAGAGCGGTCGGAAGTATCAAATCGCAATCCGGGAGATATAGACAGTGCATTCGCGGCCAGGCAACCGGTAGAGCTGATACCACTTAGTAAAGCAGTTTCGATAGAAAAACTGAGCTCGGTAGATGTATTGAATGGGAAAACACAGGCATACGATTATTTGTATCCCCGCTACAAGATTAAAATACAAAATGCATACAAAGATTTTGCATATGAATTTACGGTAATTGTAGATGCCCAAGGCCGGATGTATCTAGGTAAATTCTGGGGAGAAATCCCTGAATACCATGAAGTACGAAAAAAAGTACTCCAGGGAATTATAAAAGTTTATCTGGAAAATTTATTTAAAATTAAACCCGGCACCACCTTAAATATGCCTCATTCCAGTGAAATCACTGTTTTAGTAACAGGAAAGAAAGGCGTTTAAACACCCATCAAAATTTATATTTACCAAAAAATGAAGCATTTGCATTTTATAAAAAAATAATTACTACCTTGCACACTTAATTTTTATAATAACTAATACAATGCAAGAAGGAACAGTAAAATTTTTTAATGTAACTAAAGGTTTCGGATTTATTATCCCTGCAAATGGCGATAGCGAAATTTTTGTACATTCAACAGGCCTAATCGATGAAATCCGTGAAAATGACAAAGTAGAATACGATGTTGAAAGCGGTAAAAAAGGTCTGAATGCGATCAATGTTAAAGTAATCTAGAATTATTATAACCACTAACGCGTACAAGCTTCCTAACTTAGTTGGGAAGCTTTTTTTTGTGCCTATGCTTTTGTACTTTTATGATTATGGAAGATAACTATGCCCTTCTAGTTTCCAGGATCAATGAGTTTACCCGCAAGTTTTACCTCAATAAACTTCTGCGTGGGCTTATTTATACCATTTCATTACTCGGCGCCCTCTACCTCATCGCCTTTACCGCAACCTGGTCCATTCAACCTTCTGTTGCGACCAAAACCGTCTTCTTTTTCTCTTTATTAGCCATATTGGCATTTGGCCTTACATTCTGGATCTTAAAACCAGCAGCAGCACTGTTTAAATTAAGCAAAAACATCAGTATTGAAGAGGCCGCACAGTTGATTGGCGCTCATTTTTTTACAGTTAAAGATAAATTGGTCAATACATTACAGCTTAAAGCGCTTGCAGACCAGTCGCCAGGAAATAATTTGCTCATTCTTGCCGGGATAGATCAAAAAATAGCTGAACTGAAACCAATCCCGTTTACGAGGGCAATCCAGCTTCAGGACAACAAAAAATACATCAGATACATCTTTATCCCATTGTCCATTATCTTGCTCATTGCTTTGCTGGCACCTGCAGTTTTGAGAGATGGAACCCATAGCTTTGTACAATATAACAGGGAAATACTTCCTGCGGCGCCCTTTGATTTTGTGCTAAAAAATGAAAATACGCCGGTAGTTCAGGGTGATGACCTTAATCTAAACCTTGAGCTGAAGGGAAATGAATTGCCACAGGAGGTATATGTTACCGAAGGCTTAAACACTTACAAACTTGAAAAAGAAAATATTAGCCATTTTCACTATACTTTTAAGAACATTCAAAAAGATAAAGTATTCCGCTTTTCTGCAGGAGGCTTCAATTCTAAATCTTATGAAATTCAAGTAAAAGCCCGTCCGGCAATTACAAATGTTAGTGCAGAATTCAGGTATCCCGCCTATCTTCAAAAAAAGAATGAAATCCGGCAAAACGTAAGTGACCTTCTGATCCCGGAAGGAACGGTTGTAACCTGGAAAGTACATACCGCAAACAGTAATGAATTGCTTTTTATTCTGGACCAGAAAGCAAATATGTTAAAAGTGAATGGCGATGAATCTACTTTTAGCGCCAGGGTGAGAAAAAATTCTTCCTATCAAATCTCACCCAAAAACAACATTTTGGTGCAATCAGACTCCCTGGTTCATCAAATTAACGTGGTTGCAGATCAATACCCTACCATTTCTATTGGCCAAAGCGCGGATTCTTTAAGTAGTAAAGCGCTATATTTTAATGGAGCAATTGCAGATGACCATGGGTTTAGCAGCTTAAAATTTTGTTATACCCTACAGCAGGATGGCGGCCCTGCTGTTACCTATACCAAAACCATTGCCTATGGCAAGAACCAGCTACAGCATTCTTTTTTCTACTTTTGGGACCTCAATACCGTTTCGTTAAAACCGGGTCAGGCTTTAACGTATTACTTTGAAGTAGCGGACAACGATGGTGTAAACGGGGCAAAGAAAGTACGTTCAGAAATTAAAACCTATCAGGCACTTAGCACGAAACAAGTTGCGGAAAAGATGGAAGAAAGTGCTACAGCCTTAAAAAACAAAATGGAATATACCATTAAACTTGCCAGTGCTTTAGAAAAAGAAAGTAAAAAATTAGCAGAGGGCTTACTGGATAAAAAGCAGATTACCTTTGAAGATAAAAAGCAGATTGAACAACTGCTGCAAAAACAAAGAGACCTTCAGGAAGCAGTAAACGATATTAAAAAGAGGAATGAAAAAAACACCTTTGATAAGCAGGAAAACAAGCAACTAAAGGACGAACTGGCAGAAAAACAAAAGCAAATAGACCAGCTGTTTGACAATGCGCTGGACGAGAAAACCAAGGCATTGTTGCAAAAACTGCAGGCCCTGATGGATAAAAATAATAAAGACCAGACGCAACAGGAACTGTCTAACATGCAATCAGACAATAAATCGCTTAAGAAAGAACTGGACAGAATCCTGGAATTGTATAAACAACTGGAATTTGAACAAAACCTGCAGGATAAAACCACACGTTTAAACGAACTCGCCGCCGAACAAAAAGCCCTGGCTAAACAGACTGCTGCAGATAAATCTGCTGAACCCAAAGCATTAAAATCTTTACAGGAAGCGCAAAATAAGCTCACTGAACAATTTAATGGCCTTAAAAAGGAGATAGAAGACCTCGCTGAGAAAAACCAGCAGCTGGAACGCCCTAATGCTTTTGAAAATCCGGCTCAGGAAACTGAAAAAATACAGCAACAACAAAAGGATAGCGAGCAGCAGCTTAGTAAAAAAGACAAAAGTAAAGCGGCTGAAAGCCAGGAAAAAGCCGCAGAACAAATGGAACAGCTGGCTGATAAAATGAACCAGGAACAACAGGAAGGTGAAGAGAAGGAAACAGACCTGAATGCCCGGGAACTGCGCCATTTGCTGGAAAATCTCTTAAAAGTATCTTTTGAGCAGGAAAAAGTAATGCTTGCCTTGAGAAAAATGAACAGTAATGATCCCTCTTTTACCCCCAACGTTCAGAAACAGCGCGGCATTAAAGACAACATGAAGACCGTAGCGGATAGCCTCTTCTCCTTAAGCAAACGAGTACCGGAAATAGAAAAAACGGTTAATGATGAAATGGAGAAAATCAGGTTTAATATAGACAAAAGCCTGGAAGAGTTGGGAGAAAGACAAATTTCCCTTGCAGCGCGAAACCAGCAATACACCATGACAGCCGTCAATAACCTTGCCCTAATGTTAAATGAAACCCTGGAGCAACTGCAAAATGCGCAAAAAAATGCGAAAAGTGGAAAAGGAAAGGGTAAAAAGCAAAGCATGCAACAGTTGCAACAAATGCAGCAGCAATTAAACAAGGCAATGCAACAAGCCAAAGACAAAATGCAAAAAGAGGGCAATAAAGGTTCCGCTCCAAAAGGCACTATGGGACAGGAATTTGCAAAAATGGCGCAAGAGCAGCAAATGATCAGAGAGGCATTACAAAAGATTAACAGGGAGGACAATAAAAACGGAACCGGAAAAATGGGCAATTTGAACCAGACCATTCAGGACATGAAAACCACTGAAATGGAACTGGTAAATAAAAAAATTGAACAGGCAACACTGAACCGCCAGAAAGAATTACTCACAAAACTCCTTGAAGCAGAAAAAGCAGAACAGGAACAAGAACAGGACGGCAAGAGGGAAAGTAAAAGCGGAAAAGCATTTCCACCCTCTTACCAGAAAAAAATTACCGAGTTTAAAAATCAGCGGCAAAATGAAACTGAATTTCTTCAAAAACTACAGTTGAATTTAAACGACTATTATAAGAATCGGATAACAGAATATTTTAAATTACTAAATTCGGCCCCATAATCTAAGAACATGGGCAAAATTGCAATAAATTTCTATACTGAAGATGTTTCTTATACCCTAAAACATAAGCGGGGAATAAGACAATGGATTTATGATGCCATTATTGCCGAAGGCTATCAATTGGGCGAGCTTAGTTTCATTTTTTGCTCAGACGAGTATTTACTGGCTATAAACCAACAATACCTCAATCATGACACTTATACCGACGTCATCACTTTTGATAACTCAGAGGAGCTTAAAACGATTACAGGAGATATATTTATCAGTATACAGCGAATCCAGGAAAATGCGAAGACTTTTAAGAGCAGCACTTTTCAGGAACTTTGCCGCGTGATGATCCATGGCACTTTGCATTTATTGGGATACCCCGACAAAACAAAAGCAGCAAAAATTGTGATGACTCAAAAGGAAGATCACTTCCTCTTATTGAACACTTATCTAGCTTAAGCGTACCTGGTCCGGAGCAAACGCACAGAGAACGCACAGAGAACGCACACAGAACGCACAGAGAACACACACAGCCTGTGCGTTTGGCCTGGGATTAGTGTGCCTTTGGTTTGGCTTTGGCGTGCTTTTGCTCCCCTTATGGTTGGGAGGAATCCTGAAAGTGTTTGCAACACGTCATTCGTATACCTAATATCGCAGAGTACTCGAATTATTGCTTACTTTTGCAATAATTTCTTATCACACAAATCGTTAAAACTATACTTTGAGTACATTAATTGCAGCTGAAAACTTAGGCCATGCCTATCATGACGAATGGCTTTTTAAAAATTTAACGCTAGGTATCCAGACTGGGCAGCGCGTTGCGTTAGTTGGCATCAATGGTGCCGGAAAAAGCACCTTACTAAAACTTCTGGCCGAGCGTTTCAATCCATTGGAAGGAAAGATTGTAAAAAACAAGGCAGTTAAAATTGGTTTCTTAGACCAAGAACCCTCATTTCCAGATGGTTACAGTATTAGTGACTTTATTTTCTCGCTGGAAAACAAACAACAACAGCTTATTAAAGAGTATGAAGAACTCATAGAAGACCCAAATCCTGATGAAAAAACATTAAATAGGTTATACGAGGAACTAAGCGAGCACAATGCCTGGGAGTATGAGCACGAAATTAAAACAATTTTAAGCCGCATGGGCATTACGCATTTGCAGCAAAAAATAGCTACCCTTTCTGGCGGACAGAAAAAGAGGCTTGCCCTTGCCAAGTTGTTGATTGAAGATCCTGACATTTATGTGTTGGATGAGCCAACCAACCACCTGGACATAGACACCATTGAGTGGCTGGAAAGCTTACTGACTTCTGGCAATAAAACCATATTACTCGTTACCCACGACAGGTATTTTCTGGATAATGTATGCAATAACATTGTAGAACTTGACCGTGGTAAAATGTATACTTATAATGGTAATTATGCTTATTTTCTGGAACGCAAAGCGGAGCGCGAGGCGGCCGATGAAAGCACCTTTCAAAAGAATAAAAATTTATTAAAAAAGGAACTGGAATGGATGCGCAGAATGCCCCAGGCACGTGGCACGAAATCACAATCCAGAATAAATGCCTACTACGATCTTGACGAAAAAACGAAACAGCGATCGGACAACCAAAGCGTAAACTTAAACATGAAGATGGCCCGCCAGGGAGGAAAGATTTTGGAACTTGACCACATTGGTCAATCTTTCGATGGCATAAACATCATCAATGATTTTACCTACACATTTAAACGTGCAGATAGAATTGGTTTGGCCGGCAAAAACGGTACAGGAAAATCTACTTTACTAAATATCATTACTGGCTTTTTGGATCCTGAAAAAGGAAATGTAAGCAAGGGGGAAACGACAGTTTATGGATATTACAAACAAGGCGGTTTAGCCTTTAATGAAAAAGAACGCGTAATTGATATTGTAAAATCGGATGCCGAATATATTAAAATGGCAGATGGTTCTATGATTACAGCTTCGCAGTTGCTTACCCTATTTCTCTTTCCTCCAAAGAAACAACATGGAATGGTAGAGAAGTTAAGTGGTGGAGAAAAGAAACGTTTGCATTTGATGAAGGTCCTAATGCAAAATCCTAACTTCCTTATTCTAGATGAGCCAACGAATGATTTGGATATTGACACTTTAAATGTACTGGAAGAATTTTTAGAAAACTTTCCTGGGGTATTAATTCTTGTATCACATGACAGGTACCTTCTAGATAAAATGAGTGAGCAGTTATTTATCATGGAAGGAAATGGCGAAGTAACTATTTACAATGGAAATTACTCCGAGCACAGGCTTAGTTTAGAAACAGCGAAAGAAAAGCCAGTTTCAAAATCTGCGAAAACAGAAGCACCTGCAGCGACACCATCCCCTAAAAAATTAAGCTATAAGGAGCAGAAAGAGCTGGAAGATGCAGAAGTAAGAATGCAGGAACTAGAAGCTAAAATTGAAGAAATGACTTCTTCCCTATTAACGATTGATAGTGCAGATTATAAAAAAATACAGGAAGTAAGCGAGCAAATAACGACGCTTAAAAGCGATTTAGACCGCGTTATGAGCCGCTGGCTGGAACTTTCTGAAGATGTAGAATAAAACGTTCCACGTGAAACAAAGTACTGAGATCGTCTCTTTGAGGCCTTACGTTTCACGTGAAACATCCTAGATATACTGAATATGTTTAAAGAATATGATGTAATTGTAGTAGGTGCAGGACATGCAGGATGTGAAGCGGCAGCGGCCGCTGCTAACCTTGGATCGTCCGTTTTGCTGATCACAATGAACATGGAAACTATAGCCCAAATGAGTTGCAACCCCGCAATGGGAGGTGTTGCAAAAGGCCAAATTGTAAGGGAAATTGACGCAATGGGCGGCTACTCTGGCGTAATCGCAGATAAAACTACCCTGCAATTTCGGATGTTAAACTTGTCAAAAGGACCTGCAATGTGGAGCCCGCGTGCCCAAAATGATCGGAAAAGATTTGCTGAAGAGTGGAGATTAGCATTAGAAAGAACGCCAAATGTAGATTTTTGGCAAGACATGGTGAGCAGTCTTTTAATCAAAAACAATACCGTTGTGGGTGTAAAAACTTCCATCGGCGTAGAGATAAAAGGTAAAGCTGTGGTCTTGACTAATGGTACCTTTTTAAATGGATTGATCCATATTGGAGAGAAAAAATTCGGTGGCGGTCGTACCGGAGAAAAATCCGCGACAGGTTTAACCGAACAATTGGTATCGCTTGGCTTCGAAGCTGGTAGAATGAAAACCGGGACTCCACCACGAATTGATGGAAGATCCCTCAATTATTCACTGATGGAGGAACAATGGGGCGACGTAAATCCAGGAAGATTTTCTTATCAAAATGTACCGAGGCCAACTGAACAAAGATGTTGCTGGATAACCTACACCAATACTGCAGTTCATGAAACCCTTAAAGAAGGCTTCGAAAAATCACCTATGTTTACGGGTAGAATTAAAGGACTAGGTCCAAGGTATTGTCCATCTATTGAAGATAAAATCAACCGCTTTGCCGAACGCGAACGTCATCAGATTTTTGTAGAGCCAGAAGGATGGAATACTTGCGAAATCTATGTAAATGGATTTTCTACTTCCCTTCCTGAAGATGTACAATATAAAGCCTTAATTCAAATTCCTGGATTTGAAAATGCTAAGATGTTTCGTCCAGGTTATGCCATAGAATATGATTACTTTCCACCTACACAATTGTCATTGACACTGGAAACTAAAAAAATAGCCAATTTATTCTTTGCAGGACAAATTAACGGTACTACAGGCTACGAAGAGGCTGCTAGTCAGGGCTTTATAGCTGGGATTAATGCGCATCAGAAAGTTCATGACCTACATGAACTGATCATGAAACGTTCAGAGTCTTATATAGGTGTTTTAATAGATGATTTGGTTACCAAGGGAACAGAGGAGCCATATAGAATGTTTACATCCAGGGCAGAGCACCGTCTATTGCTTCGTCAGGATAATGCAGATATCCGCCTCTCTCCTATTGGTTTTGAATTGGGTCTGGTAAATCAGGAACGTATGGATCTTGTGAATGCCAAAGTAGAAAATTCTGACGCCATAGTTGCCTTCACAAGAAAACAAGGTGTCGAGATGTCTCAGGCTAATGCCTTGCTGGAAAGTTTAAATACGGCAGCGCTCACACAAAATGTAAAGCTATTTAGTTTATTAAGCAGGCCACAAGTAGGCATCGATGACATCAGATCAGTAAGTCCGCAATTCAATGACCTTCTTAATGCATACGATAAAGAAACCATTGAACAGGCTGAAATAAAAATTAAGTATGAAAGCTATTTTGAAAAAGAACAGGAAATTGTGAACAAAATGCAAAAGATGGAGGATAAAGACATCAATCCAAATTTTGACTATAGTCAGCTCATTTCACTTTCAAAAGAAGCGAGAGAAAAATTATTAAAAATAAAACCGCGAACATTAGGCCAGGCCTCAAGAATTTCTGGTGTTTCTCCTTCAGATATCTCAGTTTTAATGGTCCATATCAGTAAATAATATATAACTAATTAATAATCAATATTCTATATTGTAAAAAACCTCCTCTAAATTAGACCTCAAATAAAGCCATATAAAGCATTTTTAAAAATTGCAAGACATAATCATTAAAAAAGCGACAAAATTAAATAGAGCCCATTTAAATGACCAATACAAGGAACACATACTTTAGACCTACTTTTTTGATGCTATTTTTATGCATCGGCTTATATTATGGTTGTGCGAGCCCCCAAATGGTAGAAGGAGGCCCAAGAGACACCAAACCACCAGTTGTACTGAGCATGACACCAAATAATTTGGTTACCAATTTCAAAGCCAAAAAAGTGGTTATTGAGTTTGACGAATTTTTTAAACTGAATGATCAGTTTAAGGAATTTTCAGTTTCGCCTGATATGGAGCGCCTACCTACGCTCAAAATAAAAAAGAAAACGCTGGAAGTAGAATTTTTAGATACGCTTGAAAAGAATACTACTTACACGCTCAACTTTGGAAAATCTATTGCAGACATCAATGAAAGCAATGCCTTAAAGAATTTTACCTATGTATTTAGTACAGGTCCTCAATTGGATTCTTTGAGTATTACCGGAAAGGTAGTGAATGCCTTAACCGGACTTCCTGAATTGGACGCACTGGCATTCATTATTCCGATTGAACGTGATACCATATTTGGTAAAAGGAAACCCTCTATTTATTCAACCACAGACAGCAGTGGCAACTTCAAACTCAGCAATTTAAGAAAAGGAACCTATAGGGTATATGCCATTAAGGAACAAAGCAGTGATAAAATCTACCAACAGCTCTCAGACGAAGTGGCTTTTATAAAAGATTCTATTGTATTGAACCAAAATATAGATAGTTTAAAACTTAGAATATTTAAAGAAAATGCCACTACATTTAGAATTAATGACAGAAAGTTGAATACTGATGGAAGCATTACCATGAACTTTAATCAACGTTTAAAAAAGCCTTCTATCACCATACTGGAGCCATCAAATATAGATGTATCCAAAAAAATGAAATTCAATAAGACAAATGATTCCGTTAAAATATGGCTGATGGATTTGTCCTTTGATTCTACTAAAGTTAGCATTAGTGATGAGGGCAAATTGCTGCAAACTGTAAAGTTTACAAGGGGTAAAAAAGAAACTTATACCAGAAATATGACTCCTTCAGACAATCTGGAAGGTACCAGGCTTAATCCTAATCAGGCTTTAAAACTAACCTTTCCTATACCAATTGACAGCATAAATTTAAATAAGATTACTCTTTTAGAAGACTCTATTCCTAAAACCGGCCTGCAAATTACAAAAGACAGTACAGATTTACTTTCGGCCTATGTTTACTATCCATGGTTAGCCAAATACAACTATGACATAAAATTTGGCTCAGGAGCCTTCACCGGTATATTTAACGCCAAAAATAAAGAGTTTACTAAGATATTTGAGCTCGCAAACCGTGATGATTATGGTACTTTAAAGGCAAAAATGGTTATTCCGGAGCCTAATAAGAACTACATTTTACAAATCCTGGACGAAAGAAAAAATCTGATAAACAGTACGGTTATTCAAAAAGATACCACCATAACTTTCAGTAACTACAGGGCTGGTAAATACTTTGTAAGAATTGTATACGACCTTAATAAAAACGGAATATGGGATACTGGTAACGTAATCAATAAAACACAGCCTGAACCGATTTTTAATGAACCTAAAGAACTTTCTATCCGTGCCAACTGGGACAGAAACGAAACCATAAACATACCAAAAGAAGCTATCTAAACCAATCCGAATAGTGGATATAATTGTCAGGCAGCTTATTCAATAAAGCCCTTTGCTCTTCAGTAATGGGCTTTATCTTTTTTGCAGGTGCACCAGCGTAAAGATAACCAGACTCACAAATGGTTTGTTCCAGAACAACAGATCCTGCGCCAATAATACAATATTCTTCTACTACGGCATTATCCATAACAATAGCGCCCATCCCAATTAAAACATGGTCTTTTACAATACATCCATGAACAATTGCATTATGTCCCACAGATACCCTGTTACCAATTACTGTAGCATTTTTTAGATAGGTGGCATGTATCACAGCACCATCCTGGATATTTGTATCGTTACCTATGGTAATGGTATTTACATCTCCCCTAACCACTGCATTAAACCATACTGAACAATTATTTCCCATGGTAACATCCCCTACTATGGTTGCATTTGGGGCAATAAAATTATTATCGCCCCAGGCCGGCATTTTGCCTTCTACTGGTAATATCAAAGCCATATGTAACCTTTTAAAAAATGGTGTCAATTAATTCTGGTGCATGTAAAGGATAGTCCGTGGTGTAATGTAAGCCCCTACTCTCCTTGCGCGCTTTTGCAGATTTTATAATAATAAATGCCACTTGTATCACATTACGAAGCTCACAAAGTTTAACAGATACTTTATTTCCTTTATAAAACTCTTCTGTCTCCTCATACAATAAAAACAACCTGCGCATTGCCCTGTCCAGCCTAAAATCAGAACGGACAATTCCAACATAATCACTCATCAACTTCTGCGTTTCCCTAAGGTTATGGGTAACTAAAATATCTTCATTTGATTGTGTTACCCCCAATTCGTTCCATTCCGGAATATCATCAGGAATAATAGATTCATTAAAACGGGCAATTGCGTCTAAATAGATTCTATGTGCAAAAACGGGCGCCTCTAACAGCGAGTTCGATGCCAAACGGTTAGCTCCATGCAAACCAGTTGAAGAACATTCGCCACAGGCATATAAATTATTAATAGATGATCTTCCAAACTCGTCTACCAAAATACCCCCACACATGTAATGCGCTGCAGGAGTAACAGGTATATAATCTTTTGTCATATCTATACCTATGGATAAACATTTAGCATAAATATTAGGAAAATGCGAAAGTATATCTGACTTTTTTCTAGCCGTAATATCAAGATAAACGAAATCATCACCTGATTTTTTCATCTCCGCATCAACAGCCCTTGCTGTAATATCACGTGGTGCTAAGGAGCCTCTCTCATCATACTCGTACATAAATTCTTCCCCATTTCTCCTTCTGAGTACACCTCCAAAACCCCGAACGGCCTCTGATATTAAAAATGCAGGATACTCCCCAGGATTATAAAGCGCTGTAGGATGAAATTGAATAAACTCCATATTTCTAACTTTTCCCTTGGCACGATACACCATAGCCATTCCATCTCCAGTTGCAATTACAGGATTAGTTGTACTGGAATAAACGTGGCCAGCTCCCCCGGATGCCATTACTGTGACCTTTGCTAATATCTTTTCCACATCGTTATGTTCTGTATTAAAGGCATATATACCATAACAGTTGATATCTTTTGTGCTCTTATCCACAAACTCACCCAAATGGTGTTGTGTAATTAGCTCCAAACAGAAGTAATGTGTTAATATCTCTATGTTCGGATCCTCGTGAATTTGTTTCAATAAAACGCTTTCAATTTCATACCCGGTAACATCTTTATAATGGAGTACACGGTGCTCAGAATGCCCACCTTCTTTAGCCAGATCATATACACCGGCATTATCTTTATCAAACTTAATTCCGTAATCTATAATCTCTTGTATGCGCTGAGGTCCCTCTTTTACAACAATATCTACTATATCTTTATCGCATAAACCATCTCCGGCAATTAACGTATCTTCTATATGTTTTTCAAAAGAATCGTCTTTATCCACAACAACTGCAACCCCACCCTGTGCATATTTTGTATTGGATTCGTCTTCATTTGATTTGGTAACAATTAATACTTTTCCATGCCTGGCAGCCTTTAAAGCAAAACTTAAGCCTGCAATACCCGATCCTATAACTAAAAAATCTACTTTCCTCATTTAATCCTGCTAATTAAAGCGCTTTGTTAACAACGTTTATAAAATTGTTAAATACTTGTACAAATAAATAGAACAAATATTTTTGAATGTTTAAAGCTAAGCTAAAATGATAATTGATCAATATATTTTAAGTTATTTTTGAGCAACTTTGTGGAGTTTATTAACTTTTATAGACACAACAAATAATACACATCTTGATATTGATAAGTATTTAGAATGAAAAATATCTGATTGTAAATCAGTACAAAAATTAAAATAAAAAGCACTTTAAATGTTGGTAACTATAGAACAACTCATAAAGTAGACTAAAAAAAATGTACTTACAAACATTATCAACACACTAATAAACAATAGAAATCCATTTATATTAAATAATTATAATTAATTGAACTGTTGAAAGCGCTTACCTTTACACCAGGAAAAAAGAAAAAAAGTTTTGGTCGTGAATGCGACAGAATAATAGTTTAAATCTTTAGTGGTGTATAACCAGAACTAAAGAATAAAAAATACTATGCTGATGAATACAGATACATTAGAAGAATTGAACAGAAAAGGCTTTGTTGAGGAAAACATTGATCCTTCACTTGATCTTTTTGAGGAAATAGAGAAATTAAAGAAAGAAAAAAACGCTATTATCCTGGCGCATTACTATCAGGAACCTGATATTCAGGATATTGCAGATTATATTGGTGATAGTTTAGGCCTTTCTCAAGAGGCAGCTAAAACCGAAGCCGACGTGATTGTATTTGCCGGAGTTCATTTTATGGCAGAAACAGCAAAGATCCTTTCGCCGGATAAAAAGGTATTATTGCCTGACTATAAAGCTGGCTGCTCCCTTGCTGATAGCTGCCCTCCTCACCTATTTAAGATTTTTAAGGAAAAATATCCGGATCATATTGTAATCACTTACGTAAATTGTACGGCTGAACTTAAAGCAATGAGTGATATTGTTTGTACAAGTACAAACGCAGTGCAAATTGTTGAAAGTTTGCCGGCAGATCAGAAGATAATTTTTGGTCCGGATAAAAATCTTGGTGCCTGGGTAGCAAAAAAGACAGGTAGAGATCTTGTTTTATGGAACGGAGCTTGTATGGTTCATGAAATATTCTCCAGAGAAAAGATTACCCGTTTAAAAGAGAGACATCCGACAGCAAAATTTATAGCCCATCCGGAATGTGAAGATCAGGTTTTGCAAATGGCTGATTACATTGGTTCTACAACTGGATTATTAAAATACGCAATCAACAGCGATGCAAAAGAATTTATTGTAGCTACAGAAAGTGGAATTATCCATCAGATGGAAAAGGCCTGTCCGGATAAAACCTTCATCCCTGCTCCGCCAAATAACAATTGTGCTTGTAATGATTGCCCGTACATGAAGAGAAATACTTTGGAAAAACTGTACCTGTGTTTAAAAAATGGATATCCGGAAGTTACTGTTCCGGCTGATATCATTGTAAATGCAAGAAAACCTATTGAAAGAATGCTGGAAATATCAGCTGGTTTAGGCTTGTAAATACTTAAATAAAAAAGAAATTATGTTTGAAAATAGCGGAAGGACGGATCTGGCAGAACTAGGTGAATTTGGATTAATAAAACACCTGACGGAGAATTTTAAAATAAGACACGAAAGTAGCATAAAGGGTGTAGGTGATGATGCTGCCGTATTAAATTTTGATGGTAAGCAGGTTTTAATATCTACAGATCTCCTGCTTGAAGGGATCCATTTTGATTTGGCCTATGTGCCACTTATGCATTTGGGTTATAAGGCTATACAAGTAAATTTAAGTGATATTTACGCGATGAACGGTATTGCCACACAGGTAACTGTTTCTGTGGGTTTATCTAGTAAATTTCCTTTAGAGGCTGTAGAAGAAATTTATAAAGGTATTGAGCTGGCTTGTAATAAATTCAACATTGATCTGATTGGTGGTGATACGTCTACCAGTAAACAAGGGTTGGTGATTAGTGTAACGAGCATTGGCTATGCCGAGAAAGATGAAGTTGTTTACCGTAATGGAGCTGGAGAAGGAGATTTGCTCTGCGTTTCAGGCGATTTAGGTGGTGCATATGTAGGTTTACAAATTTTGGAACGTGAGAAATTGATTTTTCTTGAAAATCCTGATATACAGCCTGATTTAGAAGGAAAAGACTATATCATTGAGCGACAGTTAAAACCTGAAGGACGCAGGGATATTGTAGATTTACTTGCTCAGATTAAAGTATTGCCTACGGCAATGATTGATGTATCAGATGGTTTGGCTTCAGAAATTATGCACATTTGTCAGCAGTCGGACAAAGGCTGTACAATTTATGAAGATAAGCTGCCTATAGATCCTGTAACTTATGAAACTGCACGTGAATTAGGCTTGGACCCAACAATATGTGCACTTAATGGTGGTGAAGATTATGAATTGTTGTTTACAATTAAGCAGTCAGACTATGATAAAATAAAAAATGATGTAGACGTTTCTATCATAGGCCACATCACCGATAAAAATTCGGGATGTAAAATGGTATCTAAATCTAATGTTGTTCATGAGCTAAAAGCTCAGGGATGGAATGCCTTTAAATTATAAAATATCCTCATCAGCTAGGGTTGTATCTATAAATTTGGTGTCAATTTGCTTTGTTGCTTTGGCACCTAATTTTTTTATCTTTTCTGATGTACTGGACAGGTTTCCTGCACCTGTGGATAACTTGTTAATTGCTTTATCATAAGCATCCTGTGATTGTTTAATGTTGCGGCCAATGGCATCCATATCTGCTAAAAAGCCTACAAATTTATCATACATACTTCCGCTTAAACGCGCTATTTCCAGTACATTTCTATTTTGTCTTTCCTGTTTCCAAACACTTGCAATTGTTCTTAGCGTTGCAAGTAAAGTGGAAGGGCTTACAATGACTACTTTTTTATCCCAGGCATAATTGAATAATTCTGCATCATGTTGTACAGCTATGGAAAATGAGGATTCGATAGGAATAAACAACATAACAAAATCAGGAGAATTGATTTGATAAAGATGCTGGTAGTTTTTGAAGGACAATTCCTGAATATGGTTTTTAATGGAAAACAAGTGCTGCCTGATATAGACCTCGCGTTCTTCCTGTGTTGCTGCATTGACCATACGCTCATAAGCCACTAAAGATACTTTTGCATCTACAACCAGGTGTTTATCATCAGGGAGGTCTATGATTACATCTGGTTGAAGTCTGTTACCATTTTCACTGTTTAATGAAGTTTGGATTCGGTACTCCCTTCCTTTTATCAGTCCCGAACGTTCGAGAATACGTTCCAGTATGATTTCTCCCCAGTTTCCCTGTTTTTTATTGTCTCCCTTTAAGGCTTTAGTAAGATTGTTTGCATCTTCCTGGATTTGTTTACTTTGAACCATTAACTCAGAAATTACTCCTTTGAGTATATTCCGCTCGTCTGACTCACTTTTATACACCTTTTCTACCTTAGCCTCAAATGTCTTTATATTTTCTCTTAGCGGGCTTAATATGAGGTCTAAATTAGCTTTATTTTGTGCTGTAAATTTTGAGGTTTTTTCTTCCAGTACTTTGTTGGCTATATTTTCAAATTCGAGCTTAAAGCGAGTTTGTAGTTCTGCAATGTATTTTTCCTGTTGAAGTTGCTTTTCTTGTTGTGCCTGCAGGTTTTCTTCTGCTTTAACTGCCCTGCTGCGCTCATTCATAAAACTAATACGAAGATCAGACAAGTCGTCTTCAATTCTCATTTTCTCTGCTTTATGCCACTCCAATGTTTTTTGATGTTCATTTTCTTTTATTTCCATCAATAACCTGACGTTATTGTCTACTGGTTTTCTTAAAACGAGGTAAATGATAAAAGCCAGGATAATGAGCAGAAATAAGTATATGAGGTAATCCATTAGATTATTTTTTTAGCAAAAATCCATATAATTTAATGTTTTGACAAATAATTTAGTATTTTAAAGTTAATAGGATTGCTGTATTGATTTAAACCCACATTTATTTTTGCATACTGACAGATAATCAGCGAAAAAAATAGGAACAATTATTGATTTGCTTTTTCTAAATGTAGTACTGATGGAAATTTATTTGTTTTTAATTCTTCCTATTCTCCTTTTAAGCTTTTATGTACAGTGGAGATTTAAGCACAAGTTTGCTAAATATGCAGAAATGCAACTGAATTCGGGGTTTTCTGGAAAAGAGGTGGCAGAGCGTATGTTAAGTGATTACGGAATTTATGACGTAAAAGTTATGAGTACGGAGGGACAGCTTTCTGACCATTATCATCCAGGTGATAAAACAGTTAATTTAAGTACGGATGTGTATTATGGAAGAAGTGTTGCGGCTGCGGCTGTAGCTGCTCATGAATGTGGGCATGCAGTACAACATGCTAAATCCTATCATTGGCTTCAACTACGCTCTAAAATGGTACCGGTGGTTAGTATATCTTCTAATTTGCTGCAATGGGTACTAATGATTGGGGTCTTTTTAATTTTATTTACCGGAAATCCCGTAGTTCTTGCTGTTGGTGTGGTTGCGCTTGCAGTAATTACGTTGTTTACAATAGTTACTTTGCCTGTAGAATTTGATGCAAGTAATAGGGCCCTTTTATGGCTTAAAGAAAATCATCAGATTATGCAGACTGCAGAGGAGAACAGGCAGGCTAAAGATGCACTATGGTGGGCCGCAATGACCTATGTAGTGGCAGCATTGGGTGCAGTGGCTAACTTGCTATATTACGCCATGATGCTTTTTGGAAGAGGGCGTGATGACTAATTTAAGCGGTGTGGTGCTATGAGTTCAAATTGAGGAATTTCTACCTGGAAAACAGATTCGTCAGGAAATCTGGTCATTGAATAATAACCTTTCATACTGCCCATATCTGTAGTTAAATTACAGGCAGAAACATAACTGTGGGCATTTCCTGGCGCTATAATAGGCTGTTCACCAACAACACCGCTACCTTCTACTTCTCTCACAGAACCATTAGAATCAAAAATAGTCCAATTTCTTCTTTTTAACTGAATGTATTGATCTGTTAAATTTTGAATTTCAATTTTATATGCGAACAGAAAAACTTCATTCATGGGATTAGAAAACTCATCCTGGAAAACAGTTTCTACTGATATTTTTACGCCTTCTGTAATTCCTGTTACCATCGTATTATTTATTCAAGATGTTAAATTAGACCATTTGATATATGGGCTCAATATACTGAAATTTGTCTGAAATCTCATCCAATATGCTATGAATAATCTCAATATTATCTTCTTTTACAAGTAGCATCCTGTAGCTTTTAAAATCTGGTAGTCCTTTAAAATAATTGGAGTAGTGCCTTCTCATTTCAAATATTCCAACTTTAGGACCCTTCCAGGCAATAGATTTATCCAAATGTGTACGGCATACCGAAACTCTTTCTTCTACTGTCGGGCCTGCGAGTACCTTACCTGTAGCAAAGAAATGTTTAATTTCTCTGAATATCCATGGATAGCCGATAGCTGCTCGTCCAATCATAATGCCATCTACCTCATATTCTAGTCTCCAGTCTGCAGCTTTTCTAATGCTGTCAACATCTCCGTTTCCGAAAATAGGTATCTTAATACGTGGATTTCTTTTGATTTCCCGGATCAATGTCCAATCTGCTTCACCTTTGTATAACTGAGCCCTGGTGCGCCCATGTATGGTTAAAGCCTTAATTCCAATATCTTGTAATCGCTCTGCTACTTCTTCTATATTCTTGGTATTGTCATCCCAACCCAATCTGGTTTTAACGGTAACGGGCAGATGGGTAGCTTTAACTACCGCTTCTGTCATCTTTACCATTTTATCTATGTCTTGTAGTAAGGCAGAACCTGCACCCCTGCAGGCCACCTGTTTAACAGGACAACCATAATTGATATCCATTAAATCTGGCTTTGCCAGCGTAGCAATTTCTGTAGCTTCACGCATGTGGTCTATTTCACTGCCAAAAATTTGAATGCCAATAGGCCTTTCATATTCAAAAATATCAAGCTTGGCCCTACTTTTAGCGGCATCACGGATCAAGCCCTCAGAAGAAATAAACTCTGTATACATCATATCCACTCCTGCTTGTTTACAAACAAAGCGGAAAGGAGGGTCGCTTACATCTTCCATCGGGGCAAGCAATAAAGGGAACTCACCCAAGTCAATATTTCCTATCTTTACAGACATTTAATTATCTTAACCAGTTTATAAGTACAAAGGTACAAATAAAAATATATAAAGAATGGGTATTGGCCGCATGAAGGTTACTGATCATAGTCCTTATTTACAGTTGTTTATGTTAATTGTTTTTGCGGTTTTAGGAGCAATTGTATTTTCAGCTATTGCATTTTTGATTTGTTTTGTAATGTATGGATTTGATCTGTTTAATGCTTACAATGATTTTGTAAGCGGGGATATCCGCTTTCTTAATGGGCTGAAAATCTTTCAAATGGTTAGTACAATGGGATTATTTATTGTACCTCCTTTACTGCTATCCTGTTTTAACGGAAAGCAATTGAACGTATTTTATGGTTTTAAAAAAGCTGAAGCCGACTTGCTCCTGGTAATATTATTATTGGTGATCTTTTCAATGCCTTTAGTAGAATGGACAGCCTTATTAAACCAAAAAATGACACTTCCTGGATTTTTAAAACCCCTGGAAGCCTGGATGCGTGAAAAGGAAGATGCTTCTATGGAGCTTACTGTTGCCTTATTAACGGTTCATAAACCATGGGATATTTTTGTAAATCTATCGATGATTGCGCTATTACCAGCAATCGGCGAAGAATTGTTTTTTCGCGGAGGAATGCAACAAATATTCATCCGTATTTTTAAGAACACCCATATTGGAATATGGGTTACCGCATTTATATTTAGTGCCATACATGTTCAATTTTTTGGGTTTTTACCGAGGTTATTTCTAGGTGCTGCCTTTGGTTATCTGTATGTATGGAGCGGAAGTTTATGGTACCCGATGCTGGCACATTTTATCAATAATGGCTATGTAGTAGCTGTTTCTTTTATTATGCAAAAACACAATCTGCCTTTAAACAGTACAGAACCTACCATTTCATTGCAATGGTATGGCTATATAATTAGCTTTGTGCTCACAATTACATTATTTGAATATTTTAAAAATAAAACAGCAAAAACTAATGGAGAACAATTGGGTTAAGGTATTTACTACAGAGGATCCGCTTACGGCAGAAATTATTAAGCAGGGCTTGATAGCAGAAGAAATTCCTGCTGTGGTATTAAATAAGCAGGATTCAAGTTATAAAGTTTTTGGGTTACTGGACATTATGGTTCATGCAGACCACGTGGAAAAGGCTAACGCTTATATTTTAGAAAATAATATTTGATGAAAACCAGGGCCATAACTGCATTTTTTTTTACCATCGTGATGCTTGGATCCTTCTTTTTTGGAGCGTATACATTCAGCATTTTTTACCTTGCCCTTAGTACTATGGGCTTGATTGAATTTTATAAACTTATTAAAAGTCAGGGTACAAAACCTAACCGCTCACTCGGGGTTCTTTTGAATCTGGTTATCTTTTTAATGTTTATAGGAAATAACCTGTTTGATTGGGGATCTAAATACCTTCTTTTGTTAATTCCGGCGGTTTTTTTGGTATTTATCCTGGAATTGTATAAAAGGGAGAGAGAACCATTTGCAAATGTTGGGTATACTTTTTTGGGAATTATCTATGTAACCATTCCCTTTTGTTTGTTCTATACTATGGGGTTTATGAAGCACAGCTATAATTTTCATTTGCCATTTTCATTTATCCTGATGCTTTGGGCAAGTGATACCGGAGCATACTTGTTTGGAAGAAAGTTAGGTAAAACAAGGCTTTTTGAACGACATTCACCAAAGAAATCCTGGGAAGGATTTTTTGGAGGTGTATTTACAAGTGTGCTGGTTGCCTTTATCGTCTCAATGGTATTTACAGAAATAAATGCCTACATTTTAATGGGTATGGCGGTTTTGGTTGTGAGTTTTGGTACACTTGGAGACCTGGTAGAGTCTATGCTGAAAAGAAGTTTGAATGTAAAGGATTCTGGAACGCTATTACCTGGACATGGGGGTATTCTGGATCGTTTTGACGGCCTTTTAATCGGTGCACCTATGGTTTTTACTTATTTGTACCTGTTGCTCAACTAAGCTAATATCTTTTGGATTTTAAGGGCTGTAAGAGGTATTCTAAGCCATTAAGTTTTATCTCATAGATGGTAGACAGCATTTCACCCAATTTACCAGGAGGAAAGCCTTTACTTTGAAACCAGACAAGATAGGTTTCTGGTAAATCGCAAATTAACTTTCCCTTATATTTCCCGAAGGGCATGGGCATGGTAACCAGGTCTTTTAATAATTGTGGGTTCATGCTTTATTCTTTGGCTACCATTTGCAACATTTCAACGGCTTCATCAATATTGGCAAGGTTTTCAAATGCAATCCTTAAGGAATCTTTAACTTCTTTAAGATTGCATAACCTGGGATGTAGTTGCGCAAAAAGAAGTATTTTATTAAAGGTTACAGAGTCAAAGAACGCAGATTGTTTATCGGATATGAAATAACCTCTCAGCGTACCTTTTTTATAGCTAAGTTTTTCAAATCCAAGCTGTTTTGCCACCCATTGCAGTCGCAATACTTTCATCATTGTTTTTACCGGTCTTGGCACTTCTCCAAAACGGTCTTTCAAAGACAATTCAAATGCCTTTAAGCTATTTTCATCATCAATCTTTGAAAGCTCTGTATAGAGGTTATACCGCTCGGTAATATTGGTAACATAATCATCAGGTATGTAAAGCTCAAGATCTGTATCTACCTGCGTAAAATTGACAAATGGACGTGGGCTTTCATCTTTAAACAATTCTTTGAATTCATCGTCTTTAAGTTCCTGAATGGCTTCATCCAGTATTTTATGGTACATATCAAAGCCGATTTCGGCGATGAAGCCACTTTGCTCGGCACCTAAGAGGTTACCGCTACCCCGGATGTCTAAATCCCTCATGGCGATGTTAAATCCGCTACCAAGGTCTGAAAATTCCTCAATGGCACTCAATCTTTTTCTGGCTTCAGAAGTTAATGTAGAAAGTGGAGGGCTTAATAAATAGCAAAAAGCCTTTTTATTAGATCGGCCTACCCTGCCACGCATTTGGTGTAAGTCACTTAAACCAAACATGTGGGCATGGTTAATGATAATTGTATTTGCATTAGGTATATCCAATCCGGCCTCAATGATGGTGGTAGCTACTAACACATCTTTTTCGCCATTGATAAAATCCAGCATTACGTCTTCAAGCGCATCTCCGTCCAATTGTCCGTGTGCTATTCCTATTCTGGCTCTAGGTACGAGGGTTTGAATAATGCCTCCAAGCTGTGCCAGGTCGTTTACCCTGTTGTGGATAAAGAATACCTGACCACCCCGCTCCAGTTCAAACTGTACCGCCTCTTGTATAAGTTTGTCGTTAAAAACATGAAGTTCTGTATTTACAGCCTGTCTGTTAGGCGGTGGTGTACTCATAATAGACAAATCTCTTGCACCCATTAAAGAGAAATGTAGCGTTCGTGGAATAGGGGTTGCTGTAAGTGTTAAGGTATCTACATTTACTCGCAAAGCACGTAATTTCTCTTTTGAACTTACACCAAACTTTTGCTCTTCATCAATAACCATAATGCCCAGGTCTTTGAACTTTACATCTTTACTCAATAGCCTGTGGGTACCAATTACAATATCTACTTTTCCATCTGCAAGCAGCGCTAAAGTGTCTTTAATCTGCTTGTTGGTTTTAAAACGATTGATGTAATCTACGTTACAAGGGAATTCTTTTAAACGCTGAGAAAACGTTTTAAAGTGCTGTAGGGCCAAAATGGTGGTAGGTACTAGTACTGCCGCCTGTTTGCCATTGGCAACAGCTTTAAATGCTGCCCTAATGGCAATTTCTGTTTTTCCGAAACCTACGTCACCGCAAACCAGCCTATCCATAGGATATGGCGCTTCCATATCTTTTTTTACATCACTGGTGGCCTTAACCTGATCTGGTGTATCTTCATATATAAATGAAGCTTCAAGTTCGGTTTCCAGATAGCCATCGGGATCAAATGCAGTTCCTACCTGGGCTTTTCTTAATGCATATAGCTTAATCAGGTCCCTGGCTATGTCCTTTACTTTTTTTTTTGTAGTCTTTTTAAGTTTATCCCAGGCTTCCGTTCCTAATTTGTTCATTTTAGGCGCAGTTCCATCTTTACCACTGTATTTGGAAATGCGGTTCATGGAGTTGATGTTTACATAAAGTAAATCATTATCAGCATAGATTAAACGGATCATTTCCTGTGTTTTCCCGTTTACTTCCACTTTTTCTAATCCGGCATATTTTCCAATCCCATGATCAATATGGGTAACAAAATCTCCGGATTTTAATTCCCTTAGGTCTTTTAAAGTAATGGCCTGGCTGCGCTGGTAACCTCGTTTAAGTTTATATTTATAAAACCGGTCAAAGATCTGGTGATCGGTATAAAATGCGAGGTTTTGTGTGGCATCAAGGAAACCCTCTCTTAGTGGAAGGTTTACGGGCGTAAATTTAGCAGACTTATCAATATCATCTAAAATGGCATATAAACGTTCCGTTTGCTTGGTAGACGAAGTAAAAATAAAGGTTACTATGCCAGATTTTTCATTCTCTTTAAGGTTATGGATCAGAAGTGTAAAGTCTTTATTAAAAGATGGCTGAGGCTTGGTATCAAAAAGAATGACCTGTTCTGTGTGGTAAAAAAATTGTTTTCCAAACTCTACTATGGCGAAGTCATGCAGCAAATCTCCCAGCATCTTTTCGTCAGAAAAGGCAAATTTTGGATCTATCCATTGTTCATTTTGCTTCTCTGCCAATGAAAGGGCTTTCCAAAGTTCTGTTGCTTTTTTATACCCTCCCTTAACGATATCTAAAGTAAAGGCTACATCCTTGATCCAGATTTGGGTGTCTTTTTCGATGTAATCAAGTAAATTGATGTTGTTTTGTGTAAGATATTTTGACTGAACGTTAGGAATGATCGTAAAGCTCTTTACATCATCAACAGAAAGCTGACTTTCAATTTCAAAGGTCCGGATACTTTCAATTACATCTCCAAAAAATTCAATACGATATGGGAGATCGTGAGAAAAAGAAAAGATATCTACAATACCACCACGAACAGAATACTGTCCGGGTTCATATACAAAATCTGTACGTTCAAAGCTGTAATCAAATAAAAACTCACTGATGAACTCAATATTCAGCTTAGTATTTACATGAATTTCGAGTGTATTTTTCTCCAGCATGCTCCGGTCTATCACCTTTTCTGCCAGTGCTTCCGGATAAGTAACCACAATTTTTCCGTATTCAGAATTATGGTTCAACTCATTAATTACCTCTGCCCTGCCCAATACATTTGCGGTATCTACCTGGGTAAAGTCGAACGCTTTGCGAAAAGATGAAGGAAAGAGTAAGATCTCTTTTTCCAGTATGTTTTCGAGGTCAGATAAAAAATATGCAGCTTCTTCCCGGTCAGGTAAAATAAAAAGCTGAGGTTTGTGGGTTAAAAAATAGCAGGCTGCCGCAATTGTAGCATCAGCAGAGCCAACCAGTCCTTTTAACTGAGTTTTGCTTCCTTTACCCGAGTTGAGGGCTTTAGCCAATGCTTCAACACGCTCATCTGTTTTATACCTATTGATCAGTTCGCGGATGTTCACATCACAAATGTAAGATTATGATCCTTTAAAATGTAACAAAAAGGCGCATTAAACATCTTAAAAATATGAAAAGACTGCATCAAATTCCATTAGAGTTAATTTTTTGGGTTGTGGCGCTGGCTTTATTGGCTACGGCAAAACCCCATGGTTATGAAGATCATTTGTCTTTTACCTGGTGCCCTTTGGCGAATTTGGGTTTGCAGTGGTGCCCTGGTTGTGGACTAGGCAGATCCATCACTCAGTTGTTTCATGGAAACATTGCAGAGAGTTTAAAACTACATTGGTTTGGTATCCCTGCTTTATTAATTATTTGTATGCGTGTGTTTACACTGTTAAAATTGGAATGTAATAGGATATTTAATTTAAAAAATACGGAGGAAGATTATGTTTAATTCACCATTTATGACCTTGCCGGGCATCAGCCCTGAAGAGTATTCGTACCTGCAATCTGCCACTACAGGGTTTAATGAGCAGCAGCTTAGGGGCTTTTTAATGATCTACGGAAGCAAGAGACGTAACCCGGATGATATGGTATTGTATTGTATCCTCGGTTTTTTTGTTCCCGGACTTCCACGATTTTTACTAAATCAGGTGGGTATGGGGATACTTTATTTTTTTACCGGGGGTTTATGCTTTGTAGGGACTATAATTGACCTGATTAATCATAAAAGACTGGCATTTGAATACAATCAAAAAATGGTTTTTGAAAGTTTGCAAATGGTAAAAATGGGAAATATTCAATAGATTTAACCCATGAGATTATCTTTATTGACCAATTTTTTAGAGGAATATGCACCGCTGAATTATCAGGAGGATTATGACAATTCGGGACTGCTGGTGGGGAATGCAGATTTGGATGTAGTTGGTGCATTGGTGGCACTGGATTGCACAGAAGAAATTGTGGATGAAGCAATAGCTTTAAACTGTAATTTGATCATTACGCACCACCCTATTTTATTTAAGGGTCTAAAGAAGCTGAATGGTAAAAGTTATATTGAGCGGGTGGTGATCAAAGCCATTAAGCATAATATTGCCTTATATGCCGTACATACCAATCTTGACCACGTATACAATGGTGTAAATGGAATGATTTGCAAGAAATTGGGTTTAAAAAATCCAAGAATACTGAGCCCTAAGAAAAGCTTGTTAAAGAAACTCGTCACTTTTTGTCCTGTTGCCGAAGCGCCTGCGTTAAGAGAAGCGCTTTTTGATGCAGGTGCTGGAAAAATCTCTAACTACAGTGAATGTAGTTTCAACGCAGAGGGTACCGGAACATTTAATGGCAATGAGCAGTCTAATCCATTTGTTGGCCAAAAAGGGCAGCAACACCATGAACCGGAAATACGTATTGAGACCATTTTTATGGTGCAGGATGAGCGGAAGGTTTTGGTTGCTTTACTTGAAAATCATCCTTATGAAGAGGTGGCTTACGATATTTACGCCCTGGAAAATAAGTTTGATGCTGCAGGCGCAGGAATGGTAGGTTGGTTGGAGGAAGGCATGGAAGCCGGAGAATTTTTGAGGTTTGTGAAAGAAAAAATGCAGGTTAACGTGATCAGGCATACCAAACCCGGCGTAAAAAAAATCAAAAGAGTGGCGGTATGCGGGGGTTCGGGAAGTTTTTTACTCAAAGATGCCATCGCTTCGGGTGCAGATGCTTTTATCACGGCAGATTTTAAATACCACGAGTTCTTTGATGCGGAGCAAAAATTAATGATTACAGATATCGGACACTTTGAAAGTGAACAATTTACATCTCAGTTGTTGATAGATATTATTCGGGAAAAATTTCCTAACTTTGCAATCCGTTTAACGGAGCATAATACAAACCCAATAAATTATTTCTTTTAATGGAACAAACAGTAGAGCAGAAGCTTAAAGCTTTATACGAATTACAAACCCTTCACACAAAGATAGATAAGATACGTCAAATCCGTGGTGAATTACCAATGGAAGTGGCTGATTTGGAAGATGAGGTTGCAGGTTTAGAAACACGTATACAAAAATTCAAAGGAGAATTGGACGATACTGAAGATGCCATCGTAACTCGAAAAAACATGATTAAGGAAGCTCAGAACCTGATCAAGAAATATGAGACTCAGTTAAAAGATGTTAAAAACAACCGTGAGTACGATGCTTTGACTAAAGAAGTTGAAATACAATCATTGGATATTCAGGTTTCTGAGAAAAAAATCAGAGAGTTTGGTTTTGATATTACTAAAAAAACTGAAGTTTACGATAAGGCTTTAGCAGATCTTGAATCACGTAAGAATGATTTAGATATTAAAAAAGGCGAATTAGAAACCATTACTGCTGAAACTGAAAAAGATGAGCAAGGTTTAGCTAAAAAAGCAGAAAAAGCAGAAACGCTAATTGAAGAAAGGCTTTTAGTTGCTTACAATAGGTTAAGAAAAAATGCAAACAATGGTCTTGCTGTTGTAACCATTGAGCGGGATTCTTGTTCAGGATGTTTCAACCAGATTCCACCACAACGCCAGCTTGACGTTCGTCAGCGCAAAAAAGTGATTGTTTGTGAGCATTGCGGAAGAATTTTAGTTGATGAAGCATTGACCTTAGAACTGGCTAATGCCTAATAACTTATAAAGCTATAAATAAGAACGCCTGGGCAATTTGTCCAGGCGTTCTTATTTATAGCCATTTTGCTGAAGATTTATAAAGGGATTTAAAACTTATATACAAATGCATTAATGTGCATTCCTGCACCTACAGAGGCAAAAACTGCATATTGACCATCGTTAACTTTGTAGCCTCTCACCTGCTCTTTTAATACCAGGTCTAGCAACGTTGGGATGGTAGCTACAGAACTATTCCCTAGCCAGGAAATGGTCATTGGAACAAGATTCTCGGGAACAGTATCAAGATCATAAAGCTTAAAAAGGCGTTTCATGATGGCGTGGTCCATTTTTCCGTTAGCTTGATGGATGAAAACGGTCTTAACATCGTTGATGTCTATATGGGCCTTATCTAAGGCCTTTTTTACCACTTGGGGAACATTTAATACGGCGAACTCATATAGTTTCCTGCCGTTCATTTTCAGGTAAGCATTTCCGTTTGTTTCGTTGGGATTAGAGCTGGCACCCATCACCAGCAAGGAGCCAAAATTAGCCGCATAAGTTTGAGTTTTATGAGCGAGAAGCCCTATTGGCTCATCAGACTCTTTTGCTTCAAATATGGTGGCCCCAGCGCCGTCAGAAAAGATCATGCTGTCCCTGTCATGTCCGTCAATAATCCTCGACAGCGTTTCTGCGCCGATTACCAGGATAAGGTTTGCATCTCCGCTTTTGATAACGTAGTTGGCTTGAATGGCACCTTGTACCCAGCCAGGACAACCAAAAATGAGGTCATAAGCAACGCAGTCAGGGTTTAAGATATTTAGCTCTTTTTTTACTTTTGCTGCCAGGGCAGGCAATATATCCATCCTGTTGCTACCGGATTTTATATCCCCAAAGTTATGGCAGAAAATAATTTGATCTAATAATTCTTTGTCAATGCCCGCATCGTCAATTGCTCTTTGAGCAGCTATGGTAGCAATATTACTATTAACCAAAGCTTCATCTATGTACCTGCGTTCCGTGATTTCTGTTATTTCCGAAAACTTTTGGATAATTTCTGCATTTTCCTTTTCTATGATTAACCCATTTTCATAAAAAGTAGCACTTAAAAATGCATCACCAGAGATTACCTTTTCGGGAATATAACTCCCGGTACCTTTAATGACAGAATAGATTTGTTTATTAGTACTCATTTTGAACCGCATACCATTTGGGTATAGAGTATAAAATTAAGACTATTATGCCGAAAATAAAAATTTAAGAAAAGTCATCAATCAAAAAAACGAATAGTTCTTTAGGTCCATGTGCACCCAGAACAAGCGTCTTTTCTATGTCTGCCGTTCTGCTGGGGCCGGTAATGGTACTAATCGTACTCGGTATTTCTGCGCCATATTTATTTTTCAGCAATGAAAAACCGTCCTTCAAATCAAGCACAAGCTGGCCCATTCTGGCAATCACAATATGATAGTGCGGATAAATGCTAAGTCTTCTGCCTGCAGCACTTTTATTGGATACTAAGACAGAGCCGTTGCGGGCAATGAGTGCTTCACAAGAAGTTATACCTACTTCAGCGAGTTCAAAGTCTTTGTCTGTATGATAAAATGGAAATTCATACTGGGAGAGCATTTCCTGTAATTCAGGTTCCCAGCAGTAAATTTTTCTCCAGTTAAATTTATCAGCCAGTTCTAAAATGTTTTCTATAAACTCTATGCCGTCTTCGCAATAGATGAAATTGCCTGATACGGCGGATAACTGCTCCGCAAATAAGACTTCGAGCAGTTCAGTATTGGGTTTGTATAAGGGGCTTTCTTCCAGACTTGGATAAGGATTGTCTCTTTTTTCGAGGAGTGCTTTCCTGATCTTTTTGAGCATCAGCTCTTTTGAAGACACATTTTCTTTCATAACTACTGGATTTGCTGCCGTCCATAAGAACGGCAGCTCCAAATATTTAAATTAAGCTTCAGTCTGCGACGGGTTAACCGGAGCAGCCGGGTCTGTAGTAGCTTCTATTCCTTTGTGAACTAATCCTTCTGCAACAGGTTGTTGATCGCCCGTTCCATTCACAAATTCATCGTAGGTGGTACGGTTGTCAAAAGGACGTTTTCCTAACAGTTCTTCCAGGTCTGATTGGAAAAGGATTTCTTTTTCAATCAGTTTTTCAGCCAGTTTTTCCAGCCCTGCCCTGTTATCCGTCAATAAAGATTTCGTGCGCTCATAGGCATCGTTAATGATCTTACGTACTTCAACGTCAATCATTTCAGCAGTAGTGTCTGAATATGGCTTATTGAAATTATATTCATTGTTTGGGTCATGGAACGATACATTTCCAACCACAGGGCTCATACCATATATGGTTACCATTGAATAAGCTGTTTTAGTGATTCTTTCAAGGTCATTCTGTGCGCCGGTAGATATTTTACCAAAGAAGATATCTTCTGCTACACGGCCGCCGAGCGTCATACACATGCCATCTGTTAACTGCTCAATAGTATACAAGAAATGTTCTTTTGGAAGATATTGTGCGTAACCTAAAGCCGCTACACCACGGGGAACAATTGATACCTTAACCAATGGGTCTGCATGTTCCAAAAACCATCCGGCAATAGCATGTCCGGCTTCGTGGTAAGCAACAATCCGTTTTTCTTCAGGAGAGATGATTTTATTTTTTTTCTCCAGACCACCTATAACACGGTCAATAGCATCCTGGAAGTCCTGCATGTCTACGAATTCTTTGTTTTTGCGCGCGGCAATTAAGGCCGCTTCGTTACAAACATTCGCAATTTCTGCTCCGGCAAAACCTGGGGTTTGTGCAGATAGTTTCTTTGCATCTACAACCTCGTCTGTTTTAATCGGTTTCAAATGTACTTTAAAGATTTGCTCCCTACCTACCAAATCAGGTTTATCGATAGAAATCTGTCTGTCAAACCTTCCCGGGCGAAGCAATGCGCTATCCAATACATCCGGACGGTTGGTAGCAGCAAGAATGATGATTCCTGAATCAGTTCCGAAACCGTCCATTTCTACCAGCAGCTGATTTAGTGTGTTTTCACGCTCATCATTACCGCCCATCATACTGTTTTTTCCACGCGCACGACCAATAGCATCTACCTCATCAATAAAGATGATACAAGGGGCTTTATCTTTCGCTTGTTTAAACAAATCCCTTACACGCGATGCACCTACACCAACAAACATCTCTACGAAGTCTGATCCGGAAAGAGAGAAGAAAGGAACTTGTGCTTCTCCTGCTACGGCTTTGGCAAGCAAGGTTTTTCCTGTTCCCGGAGAACCTACTAAAAGTGCTCCTTTAGGAATTTTACCACCCAGGTTGGTATATTTTTTCGGGTTTTTAAGGAAATCAACAATCTCCATAATCTCTTGCTTCGCTTCTTCCAGTCCGGCAACATCATTGAAAGTTACGTTAACCTGGCTCTCTTTATCAAATAAAGTAGCCTTTGATTTGCCGATATTGAAAATTTGACCACCTGCGCCACCTGCGCCTCCGCCCATTCTGCGCATGATAAAGATCCAGAATGCAACCAGTATGATAAGCGGAAGGATTAAACTTCCTACCCATGACCATAAGGTATTCTGTCTGCTTTCTACAATAACCTCTACACGTTGGTTTTCAGGAAGATTCTTTTGTGATTCTTTAAGTTGTGCGTTTAATGCCTCAATAGTTCCTGCATTAAAATAGACGGTGGGCCCGCCTGCATTTCCAAAGCTGCTTTTGCCAACATAGGGTTTATACTTATCTTGTTTGATGCGGTCTTTCTTGATAAAAACGTCCGCACGAACAATATCTTCAGCTTTATAGGCAACTATTTTTTCCACATCGCCCGTTAAAAGCATTTGCGTTTCAAAAGTGCGGTATTGAATGGGCTTATTATTTTCCGTGCTAAAGAAAAGCTGCAATAAAAATAAACCTAATATAATGGCCGCATAAACCCAGAAAATATTGAATTTAGAGCCTTTTTGTGGTTTTTTTGGAATGTTTGGCATTCTTTTAAGCAGTTTCGGCTTAGTATTTTGGTTATCTTTCATCTTCAATTCAAAAATGTATTTGTATAAAATAATTAGGCACTTTGGTAAGAAGTGCTTTGAGCGTCGCCCCATAAATCTTCAATTCCATAGAAATCGCGCTTTTCGGTTTTAAATATATGAACTACAATGTCAAAATAATCTAAAATAATCCATTCTGCAGATTCCTGGCCTTCTTTCCTCCATGGGTTGGTTTGGGTATTTTTATATATTTCCTCCTCTACGCTATCAGCGATGGCTTTTACCTGCGTAGAGGAATCTGCGTTACAAATGACGAAATAATCTGAAACAGAACTGTTAAGTTCTCTTAAATCCAGGCGGACAATATCATTTCCTTTTTTTTCCTGAATGCCATGAATAGCGATTTCTGAGAGGTATGTGGAGAGGTTTACTATTTTCTTTTTTATCATTAAAATATTTTAGTTTTGATCATAACAACTATAAAATCAACACTTGCAAAATAACACTTTTTCAACATTATTTGTTGGCCAAAATCTTATAAAATTAACTGAGGTTGATTCTACCAATAACTTTATGAAGGCAATGGTGTCAAATTCCGAGCCATTACCCGAGGGAACTGTTATTATGGCAGAGAATCAATTTGCTGGAAGAGGGCAGCAAGGCAATGCCTGGCGGGTAGAGCCAGGTATGAACTTAACTTTTAGTTTGTTTTTAACACCAGGCTTTTTGACTCCTGCACAGCAGTTTTTGCTGAATATGTCTATCAGCTTAGCGGTATGTGAAGTACTGCAAAATTTAATGGGTGCTTTTGTGAAGATAAAGTGGCCAAATGACTTTTATTACCGAGATAAAAAAATAGGAGGAATGTTAATTGAGAATACCATTGCAGGGTTCCGGTACAAATCAGCCATAATTGGCATTGGATTAAATGTGAACCAAGAGCACTTTGATGTAGATTTAGCCCGGCGTGCTACTTCAGTTTACCAGATTTTACAGCAGAAATTTGACGTTCCGGAATTACTTTTAAATTTATGCGGGAGCATAGAAAAAGAATATTTAAAACTTAAATCTGCAAATTATAAATGCCTACAGTCTGCGTATCTTAAAAATCTTTACAGGTACAATGAGAAGGCTTTATATTTAGTTGATGGAAAAACTGTTGATGGACAAATTGAGGACGTTACTTTGGAAGGCTTGTTGGTGCTGCGATCGGCACATTCAGTTCAGCAATATGGTTTCAAAGAAATCGCTTTTGTGAATGTTGATTGATATTAATTTGAAAAGAATTGGTTCAATTGGGAATTGAAAAAAAAAAGTAACTTCACGGCTTTTTACATTTTGACGTAAAAGGCAACGAGCAATAATAATCAGTGTATAATAAAGCAGATCATGACTAAGATTAAAAATATTGGAGTGCTGACTTCCGGAGGAGATGCTCCTGGGATGAATGCTGCCATAAGGGCAGTGGTAAGGGCCGGAATTTATTATGATTTAAACGTAACAGGCATACTGAGGGGTTATGAGGGATTAATTCATGGTGATTTTATTGACATGGACAGGAAATCGGTAGCCAACATCATTCAACGTGGGGGAACTATTCTGAAAACCGCCAGAAGTGATGAGTTTAGAACAGCAGAGGGCAGAAAGAAAGCTTTTGAGCAGTTAAAGAAACATCATATTGACGCCTTAGTGGTTATTGGTGGTGATGGTACTTTTACGGGTGCAAATCTGTTTACCAATGAATATGATTTTCCAGTGGTAGGTTTGCCAGGAACAATAGATAATGATCTTGTTGGAACTGATTTTACCATTGGATATGATACCGCAATAAATACAGTGGTACATGCTGTGGATAAGATAAGGGATACGGCTGAATCCCATGACCGGTTATTTATTGTAGAAGTAATGGGGCGCGATTCTGGGTTGATCGCTTTAAGAAGCGGTATCGGTGTAGGTGCTGAGGCTATTTTGATTCCGGAAGCGAATATGGGTGTAGAAGGCTTGGTAACCAGGTTGGCATCTGGCCGTAAAGATAAATCTTCCAAAATTGTTATTGTAGCAGAGGGAGATGAAGTTGGCGGCGCTTTTAATGTTGGTGAGGTATTAAAGGAGCGTTTTCCTGCGTATGACATCAGGGTGTCTGTTTTGGGTCACATTCAAAGAGGGGGTAAGCCTAGTTGTATGGATAGGGTTTTGGCCAGTCGCTTTGGCGTTGCCGCTGTAGAAGGACTTGTTAATGGCCGTTCAGGAGAAATGGTTGGACAGGTAAACCGGGAAATTTTGTTTACACCATTTGATCATGCCATTAAGCATATAGATGCTGAAGAAGTAAGTCCGGCGTGGTTAAAGTTGGTAGAAATCTTATCATTATAAAAAATGACTGATGCATCTTGCTAATCATTAGTATTTTAATTACTTTTGCAGCCCCGCAAGCATAAAGCTCCGGGATCTATGTTGAATACATAAACTAAAAAACAAATGGCAACTAAAATCAGATTGCAAAGATTCGGTAAAAAAGGGAAACCTTTTTTCCACGTAGTGGTAGCGGATTCCCGTTCACCAAGAGATGGTAAATTTATTGAGCGTTTAGGTTCTTACAACCCAAATACCAATCCTGCTACTATCGAAATTAACTTTGAAAAAGCTTTAGACTGGGTAAACAAAGGTGCTGAACCTACAGATACTTGTCGTGCTATCCTTTCTTACAAAGGTGTTTTATACAAAAAACACTTAGAAGGTGGTGTTAAAAAAGGCGCTTTAACCGAAGAACAAGCAGCAACTAAATTTGCTGAGTGGTTGAGCTCAAAAGGAGAAAAAATTGAAGGCAAAAAAGACAATCTTGTTAAATCTAAGGATGAGGCAAAACAAATTGCGCTTGCTGCTGAATCTAAGAAAAATGCAGATCGCGCTGCCGCTCTGGCAATCAAAAATGCTCCTGTAGCAGAAGAGGTTGTTGAAGAGGAAGCTGTTGAAGAAGCTCCTGAAGCAGAAACTACTGCTGCAGTTGAAGAAACTCCAGCTGATGAAGCATCAGCAGAAGAAAAAGCATAATAATTGTTTTTTTAACATCAATAGCGAAGGTTATTCTTTTGAATTCCTTCGCTATTTTTATTTACAGTAAAAATGAAACAGGAAGAGGCATTCTATATAGGGTACATTACAAAAACTAAAGGGCTAAAAGGAGAACTTCAACTTTTCTTTGAATACGATGCGCCGGATTTGTTAGACCTTGATGTTGTTTTTGTAGAAACCACGGGTAAACTGGTGCCTTATTTTGTTTCTGCCTTTAAACTTCAAAACAATAGTACAGGGAACTTTTATTTCGATGATATAGACCATATAGATAAAGCACAGCCTTTAGTTAAAAAGAAGGTTTATTTGCCATTAAATAAGATGCCAGACAGAAGCGATGAGGATTTTCAATATACAGACTTAAAGGGTTTTGTGGTTTCGGACGAAAATCATGGTGAACTGGGCGAAATACTGGAAGTAAATGAATATCCTCAACAATTTGTAGCAACCATTTCCTATCAGGGCAAAGAAGTTTTATTTCCTTTAAACGAAGATATGATTGTAGAAATTGATGAGGATCAGAAAACGATGTTGGTTGAATTGCCTGATGGTTTGATCGACCTATACTTGTCAAATTAATCTTATCTTCGTCTATGCGTTTTGATATCATTTCCGTTTTACCTGATCTTCTGCAAAGTCCTTTTGCTCATTCCATATTACAGCGTGCGCAAAAAAAGGGAATTGCAGAAATTGTAGTCCATAACCTTAGGGATTATTCTGAGAATAAACAAAAGAGTGTGGACGATTATCCTTACGGAGGTGGAAGCGGGATGGTGATGTCTATTGCGCCATTTGCAAAATGTATTGAATCCTTAAAGCAGGAACGGGAGTACGACGAAATCATTTTCATGAGCCCTGATGGGGTTACACTTAACCAGTCTATTGCAAATGAGCTTTCAGGAAAAGGAAATGTGATGATCCTCTGCGGACATTATAAAGGAATTGACCAGCGCATCAGGGATTTATTTGTAACCCGCGAAATATCTATTGGCGATTATGTCCTTTCTGGTGGAGAATTACCTGCAGCAGTTTTGGTGGATGCAATAATCAGGTTGATTCCTGGTGTTATAGGCGATGAGACTTCTGCCTTATCTGATAGTTTCCAGGGAGAATTACTTGATGCCCCTGTATACACACGTCCGGCAGACTGGAACGGGCATAAAGTTCCTGATATATTATTGAGCGGCCACGAGGCTAAAATCAATGAATGGCGACATGAACAAGCGCTTGACAGAACTAAACAAAGAAGGCCTGATCTCTTAGATTAACTGTCCTTACTGAGCAGTATTATAATCTTTTCTTTATCTTTTATCTGATCTTTCAGTGCAGATACCATTTCCCTGCAATTTTTAAGGTTGCCTTTCAAGTCGCTATATTTAGCTTCTTCCTCTGATAGCATAGGGTAGGTGTCGTTGTTGCCATAGTTAACTACGCTATCAGACTTAAACAGCATCGCAGGATGCACCTCTAAAACCTTCGCCATTAATATCAAGTCTTTATATTTCAAAGTTTCCTTATTTAGGCTAAGCTTTAGCCCGTCAAAAGTTTTCGACATTTCTTTTGACAGCCAGGTTAAAGATCTGTTTTTACTTAATAATAAATCATCAACAATACTTTTTAAAGCCATAGAATAATTGGTAAATCTGGTAAAAACAATAAAAATAATATGTATATTAGCCTTAATATTGTGTGTGTTGGCAATATATTGTGATAAAAATAGATAAAATTTTAAATTAACCGATGAACACGAATGGAAAATGCAGAAAAAAAGTATAGAATTAATGAATGTTTAGACCTTCTTACCATCAAGGAGCACCGTTTTGCAATGAGGATGATTCCCGAGATTCTAAATATAGCGCCTAATACTTTCCATAATTACCGAAGCATAGAAATAGGTGATAAGCAAGATATTCCTTACGAAAAAGTAAAGATGATGGAAATTTTATTTGAGCTCGAGTCTGGAGGCCTTCAGAATTTTAAGCTTACTGGAATAAGTCTTAAAGCAATGGCAAAGCAGTGAAAAGCCTGGGAATGCTTACATGCCCCGATCATTAATTTTAGCACCAAAATGTGGAAAATTAAAATAATGTGGAAAAAAACGAAATTCACTTTTTTTTTTGAAAAAATATTCCTAATATTGCAGTCCGATTTTAAACAACAAAAAGTCGGCTTAATAGCTTAATATCATGGATTTAGTAAAATTTGTTGAAGAGCAGGTAATCGCAAAAAATGAGTTTCCTGCATTCAAATCAGGAGATACAGTTAGTGTTCACTATAAAATACGTGAAGGTAACAAAGAACGTATTCAAATTTATCAAGGTGTAGTACTGCAACGTAACAGTACAGGTGCTAGCGAAACTTTTACAGTTCGTAAAATGTCTAACGGTGTTGGTGTGGAACGTATTTTCCCTATCAACTCTCCAAACATTGACAAAGTAGAAGTAAACAGCCACGGTAAAGTACGCAGGTCGAAATTATTCTACCTACGTGAACTAACTGGTAAAGCTGCTCGTATCAAGTCAAAAAGGGTTTAATTTACCTGTCGATATACGAACCTCACTGATGATATCAGTGGGGTTTTTTTGTTGGCCTAAATTATTTAAAACCAGGTACAAAAAAAAGCGGCCATTTCTGACCGCTTGTCCTTTTTATAAGTTATACTTCGCTAGGATAGTTCTCCAAGAACTGTAATTCCGCCTTTTACTACCTGATTTAACTGTAGGTCTACCTTCGTTCCCAGAGGTAAAAAGAGATCTACTCTAGAGCCGAATTTAATAAATCCAAATTCCTTGCCCTGCTCTACGGCGTCACCTTCTTTAACATACCATACAATACGCCTGGCTAATGCGCCGGCAATTTGCCTGTAAAGTATTGCTGTGCCATTTTCATGCTCTACAACAACGGTTGTACGCTCGTTCTCTGTAGATGATTTCGGATTCCATGCCGCCAGGTATTTTCCCGGATGATATTTGAAAAACTTTACGATACCAGAAATAGGATTTCTATTGATATGCACATTTACTGGTGACATGAATATAGAAACCTGCAGTCTTTTATCTTTAAAATATTCGCCCTCTTCTGTTTCTTCTATAACAACCACTTTACCATCTGCAGGGCAAATAATCTGATTATGAGATAGCGTAAATGATCTGGATGGATTCCTGAAAAACTGTAGTACCGTTACAAATAACACCAGAGAAAGGAGATAAACAAAATAACGAAGCCAGGTAATGTCAGCAAATTTATAATCTATTACAGCGTTTACAATAAAAATAAACAGTACAGATACTGCGATAGTGGTATAGCCCTCTTTATGGATGGTCATTGATTTAAATGTTTGTTAGCTGCAAAAATGTGAAAAATTATTTAAAGAATAGCGCGGTATATTTCTTTCAGATTTCTACCCAGACCATTATAGTCTAGCCCATAGCCTACTACAAAATCGTTCGGAATTTCAAATCCTGTATATTGTAGTTCCTCAACGGGAGCGCGCAGTGCTGCGGGCTTATACAGCAGGCTACAAACTTTTACTGATGCGGGCTTTTGCAGGTAAACTTGATCAATGATGTGTTTTATGGTGATTCCAGTATCCACAATATCTTCAACGATGATCACATCCCGGTTACCCAGGTTTTCAGGAAGGCCTATCACTTCTTTAATTGTTCCTATGCTTTCAGTTCCCCTATAAGAAGATACCTTAATAAATTCCACCTCACAGGGCACTTCAATTTCCTTAAGCAAATCGCCCATGAAGATAAAACTGCCATTAAGTACGCCAATAAATACAGGGCAGCGGTCTTCATAATCTACGTTGAGCTGAATGCCAATCAAACGAATCCTTTTGTTAATCGTTTCATTCTCCATTAAAAGCTCAAATTTTTTATCGGCAATTTGGATGGTGTTCATACTTATGCGCCTAGTTTGCTTTGCTTTTCCATCTCCTTTTGTTTGCGCTTTTCTTCTCTGCGTTCCTGTCTCAATTGCTTTTTGCTCTTTGTGGTATCCGGTCGTACAGATGAATTTGTGGTATCCTTTTTACCAAAAATCCTGTCAAACAAATTTTTAGATTCATCCTGAGTTTGTATGGCGGGCATCTCTTCATCATCAAACCCACTTGTATCCACAGGTGTAGAATCAGGAAGCAGGTATTGTCTCAGCCCTTCCCTCAGCCTCACATTATAAAAGCCATAGCCATTGGTATCAACAGGGGTAAGCCCCCTGCGCGCCATAATATTGCCCATATATTTAAAGTATGGATATAGATAGTCTTTTAAGCCACCATCACCTCTAAACTTATAGAGTGCAATTTTTGGCCGCGGTACAATGTTGGCAAAAAAGATGCCTTCTCCAATGGTTAGGTCAGCCGGATTTTTACTAAAATAATGTCTGGATGCTTCGCCAATTCCATATACATTTTGGCCCATTTCAATAATATTGCAATACACTTCCAGCATTCTTTGCTTACTGATCAGTCTGTTGTTTTCGATTAGCCAGACAATCAGAATCTCTTCTGCCTTACGTGCAAGTGTTTTCTTGCGACTTAAAAACACATTTTTTACCAATTGCATAGAGATTGTACTGCCGCCTCTTACAAACTTTTTCTCTTTTAAATTTACTGCAAAAGACCTCCGGATAGACTCCTGTACAAAGCCTTTATGGGTAAAAAATGAGGGGTCTTCTGAGGTTAACACTGCATTTTTAAAATTTGACGAGATCTGCGACAAAGGTGTGAAATTGGGATTAGAAGGGCCAATGGTGATGTCGCGCATTGGTTTTCCGTATTCATAAGGGGTATATACAAAACTGCTGTTGATTTTCTGGAGGTTTGTTTTTCCCCATTTCAATATCTTCAGGTTTGAAGGGGTAAGGGAAGAGTTGAACTGTACGCTGTCTGGGATTGAGCTATCCAGGTAAAAGTTTAAATCATATTTTACCTTGCCACTTACCTTTAAGCCCTCCAGGGATTCAAATAGTCCCTGCGGAAAAGCATTTAAAAGATTCTGGGCCTCTTGCTCCGCCGCGTGAAGCTTAACCTCATAGATTTTGTTAGGCGAAAGTGTATATTTTAAATAAGGATGAAGCTCTGCCTGCCTCAAAAATATAGTTGAAGTGCTGTCCAGTGCAATGTAATTTTTTCCTACCAGCAAGTCGGCATCAATTTTAGCGTCCGGTACAACAATGTCATTTGATGCAATTTTGGGGTGGTTAATGAGCAGGTTTTTTACAGACCAGGATCCTGTTATTTTAAAATCGCTGCCGCTGTACTCCGCACTTTTCATTTCGGTTCTAATGGTATCGAAATTAAGTTTTACGTGCATCTTCCTTTCCAAAAATGGCAATTCAACTTTTTTGCCATCGGCAAAAAACAACACATCCATCTGTTTTTTGCCTGGCTTAACGGTTCCGTTTAAATGCCAGGTTGATTCGTTTCCATTTACAAGAATGGTAGATTTTAAATCACCGTCATCAATAGTTGCCGTTGTGGTTAGCAGTTTTAACTGAGCTGTGTCATTGTCATTAAGCTGAAACGTCAGGTTTTTGATCTCCATGTTATCGGGGATTTTATACAAAATCTGGTTTAGCACCCTTTCTGCTAAATCACTAAGTTCCAGCTTGGAATTGGTTTCAGTACTGTCTTTCTTTTTTCGTTTTAGTATGAAATCAAGATTTGTTAAAGAATCTTTTAATACCACATTCATTTTTCCTGAATTCAGGTTGATCTCGGAGAGTTTTACATTTCCAAAAGTAAGAGGCAATAGCTTTACGCCTATGGTAAGGTCTGCTATAGTGGTTAAGGTATCTCTGTCTTTTGGCACCACACTAATGGCGGTCATATGAACGGTGCTCAATCCGCTAAAGTTGGCCGATCCAATTTTTACATCAAGGCCATAGTCCCTCTTTGCTTTGGCAATGGCTTTAGCCATCATTTGCCTTAACAGGTTTTCCCTTTTGCTATATGCAATGCTGCCCATAATGAGAAAAACTACCGTTAGAGCGCCTATAATCCAGATTCCGATTTTTATATACTTTTTGGGGACTGTTATTTTTGGGAATTGCATGCTGTAAAATAGATGTTTATAACCTGAAACGTTAATTCCAAATGTTTATTTCGTGTTAAAATTACGCTTAAAAAGCCTAAAATCAATTAATTGTGCCTCGGTTTTGTTAATTTTGGATAATGATAATTAGCAACGAACAAGTTTTAGCAGCCCTAAGAAATGTGGAAGACCCTGATCTTAAAAAAGATCTGGTTACACTCAACATGATCAAAGACCTAAAAATTGAAGATAAAAAAATATCCTTTACACTTGAATTGACTACACCTGCATGTCCTTTAAAAGACATGCTCAAAAACGCCTGCTTTAACGCAATTAAGCATTTTGTAGATCAGGAAGCAGAAATTCAAATTAACATTACGTCAAGGGTAACTAAACCAGTTGATACTACGCAATTGAATAACATCAAAAACATCATTTTAGTTTCTTCAGGAAAAGGAGGAGTTGGAAAATCTACAGTGGCAAGTAACCTGGCCGTCTCTTTGGCTGCAGATGGTGCTAAAACCGGATTAATAGATGCTGATATTTACGGACCTTCGGTACCCATCATGTTTGGGTTAAACGGAGCCAAGCCAAGTGCAAGAGAAACAGCAGGGGGCAAGACTTTAATTCTTCCAATTGAAAAGTTTGGCGTCAAGTTGCTTTCGCTGGGTTTCTTTTCCGATCCGGATCAACCCGTGCCATGGCGTGGGCCTATGGCTTCTAATGCCATAAAACAGCTGTTTAATGATGCAGACTGGGGAGAGTTGGATTATCTTATTGTAGACCTTCCACCGGGAACTGGCGATATTCACATTACCATTACCCAAAGCTTTCCTATTTCCGGAGCTGTTATTGTAACTACACCTCAGCAGGTAGCTTTGGCAGATACCAGAAAAGGCCTTGCCATGTTTAAAATGCCTGGCATTAACATTCCTGTATTGGGGGTTATTGAAAATATGGCCTATTTTACTCCTGAGGAGCTACCGGATAATAAATATTATATTTTTGGCAAAAATGGCGGAAGGGAACTGGCTGAATCTTTCCAGGTGCCATTTTTAGGAGAAATTCCAATTGTGCAGGGTATTACCGAAGCAGGAGATCGTGGTACACCTATTGCTTTAGACAGAGCAAATAAAACTGCGATCGCTTTTGCGGAGATCGCAGGAAGGATAGCACAGCAAGTAGCCGTTAATAATGCGCAAGCGGTTAATTGCTAAAAAATTTGTATTTTTATATTTTAAAACCAAGAAATGAATCTAACAGAAAGAGTTGAGCAAGCTTTGGAAACCATAAGGCCATATTTAATGGCCGATGGGGGAGATGTTGCTATAGAAGAGATTACAGCGGAAAATGTTGTTAAATTGAAGTTATTGGGTAACTGCGGATCTTGTAAAATGAGTTTTATGACGATGAAGGCAGGAATAGAACAAGCAATTGTGAAAGCAGTGCCGGAAATTACTGGCGTTGTAGCCATTAACCTCACAGAGACGGTTTAAATATTTAACAATATTTAACTGCCTGCTGGTGTATTAACCAATACATTTGTGGTATGAAGTACAACCTAACCCTGATATTACTTCTTATTGTAACGGGGGTATTTGCACAACAGATACCTACAGGGAACAGGCTTGTCCAATTTTCGGGCGTAATTACGGATGTAGACAGCAACAATGTTGTACCGTATGTTACCATTACAAATCTTTCTAACAAGGGGCAGATGTATGCGGCCAATTATAAAGGCTATTTTTCCTTTATTGCCCATCCTGGAGATAGTTTATTGTATACTGCTGTTGGTTATTCAAAAACTACCGTAGTAATACCTGCAGGGCTGAAAGAAGATCGGTTTACCGTAATGGTAAAGTTAAAACTGGAGATCAATTATCTTCCGGCAGTGCGTGTTTATCCATGGGCAACAACAGAAGATTTTACCAAAGATTTTTTAGCCATGAAGATTGCAGATGATGATGTAGAAATTGCCAGGAAAAACCTCTCAGGACAAAGCATCAGGACTATGGGCCAAACGTTATCCAGAGATGCCGGAGAAATTTCTAACATCAACTGGCGTTTAAATCACGATAGGGCGCTAAATAAAAACATGGTACAAACCAATCCCCTGTTAAACCCATTTGCATGGGGCAGATTAATGGAGCAAATATTTAGCGGAGACAAAACGCGTCAGGAAAACAATTAATTTGCGCAGTTTACCTTTTCTTGTTCTGCTGCGGAAACTTCATTTTATAATCCGTTTTTACATTTCCTTTTGAGATCCCGTCCAACTTGGATTTTAGCATCCTCTTACGCAGTAAACTTAAAGTGTCTGTAAATAACTTACCTTCAATGTGGTCGTATTCATGTTGTATTACACGGGCAGGCATACCTGTAACCTCATCCTCATGTAAGATCCAGTTCTCATCATAATAGCGGATCAGGACATTAGGTTTCCTAAATACATCTTCCCTAACATCAGGAATACTTAAGCAGCCCTCGTTAAATGCCCAGGGCTCACCAGTTTCATCCAGAATCTCTGCGTTAATAAAAACCTTTTTATAACCATTATTGCCATCCTCATCTTCGCCTGTATCTACAATGAAAAGACGTATAGGCAATCCAATTTGCGGTGCGGCCAAACCAACGCCACTGGCAGCATACATCGTATCAAACATATTACTGATCAGCTGATTCAATTCAGGATAGTTTTTATCGATGTCGGTGCACACTTTTCTTAAAACAGGGTCGCCGTAGGCTACAATTGGTAACTTCATGATGCAAAAGTACAAATATTACAATAAAGGATAAAACGTTAAGGAGCTTAGATTTCTTTCATCAAAGGTTTCTTCAGCTATTTGAGCAATCTCGGTTGGCGTAACGGCATTGATCTTTTTAAATACAGTATCCAGGTCATCAATCTTATCATATTCTATAAGACTTTTAGCCATAGAAATGATCAGGCCAATGCGGTTTTCCTCTCCCAGGGCAATTTGCCCAATGAATTTATTTTTGGCCTTCTGTAGCTGCAATTCCGTTAAAGGGTGTTCCCGAAGTTTTTTCATTTCTTTAAAAATCAAGCTTAGGGCCTTATCAGCTTTTTCTTTATCTGTGCCAAAATAGAGGGTAAAGATCCCGGTATCCGTAAGCGGGCTAAAATTAGACTCAATGGTGTACGCAATACCATGTTTCTCTCTAATCTGCAGGTTCAATACAGAGCTCATGCCGGTTCCTCCAAAATGATTGTTCAATAGCAGTAGTCCGGTTTTAAAAGGGTGGTGCAGAGAATAAGATTGCATCCCCAGAACAGTATGAGATTGCGTAATTGATTTTTTACTTTCTATAGTAAACTTTTCCTGTTTTACGGGAGAGAGGCGTTTTGCCTGGTATAGGTTTTCAGGAATTTCAGCGTAATATTTGCTGCCAATTTTAATCAGGTTCTGCAAACTGTAATTTCCAATTACAGCAATTACCATTTTATCGGTATGGTAATTCTCAGCAATAAATTGTTTCACATCCTGCTGAGTAAGGGATTCTACAGATTCAGCCGTTCCTAAAATATTTCTGCCCAATGTATGTCCGGCAAAAACAAGATCTTCAAAATCGTCGTATATGGCCTCCTCTGGCTGGTCCTGATAAGAGGTTATTTCATCAAGAATTACCCCTTTTTCTTTATCTATCTCCTCTTCTGGAAAGGTAGAATGAAAAACGATATCATTAAATAGTTCTAATGTTCTATCAAGGTAAGGATTTAAAAAAGAAGCATGGATACAGGTATATTCCTTTGTAGTGTATGCATTTAAATCTGCACCCACACTTTCCAGCCTGTTTAAAATTTGGTTGGTGCTTCTTTTCTCTGTGCGTTTAAATACCATGTGCTCAATAAAATGAGCAAGGCCAGATTGGTCTTCTTTTTCGTCTCTTGAACCTGCGTTGATAATGATACAGGCATGAGAGATAGAAAATTCAGAAGGTACATGAAGTAAGCGAATGCCATTTGGCAAAGTGTGAACATTGTATTCCATTGAGTTGCAAAGATACAGAATCGTTTCGCTAAGCGATTGTCATATCTTAATATCCACTACTAGCGCCACCTCCGCCAAAGCTGCCCCCGCCAAACTTGTCGGCACCCGGAGCTGATGTGCCTGAAAATGTTTCTGTGATAAATAGCGACTCTACATTTATTTTATCCATGAGCCTTCCTTCATTAAGGTCTGCTGTGGTGAAGCCCTTTCTGGGTGATTTCAGATATTTCCTTACCGCTACTGCCAGGGCAAGGAATACAAAACCAGCAATCGTTAAAGTTACTTCAATAGGTGCAACATGGTAATAAGCTTTAAATGTAAATACCGCAGCAGCGACAAGAAATAAGCCTGTACGCAGTAATATTACATCTTTTTTACGCAGTCCCAGTCCAATATACATCAGAGGGATTCCTAAGGTCCATATCCAGAAGAATAGCGAAAAAGGAATCGCTGCAGGACTGGTTTCGCTAGTACCATATAATTCGTTACCCAATGCCTGTACCATATAATAATTTCCAGCTGCGTACATGGTTACCAGGCTAAGTGCTTGAAGTAACACCAGACTGTTGTGGTGATATTTTGCTTTTTTGTTCGGTATAACTTTTTTACACAAGAACCAAGCACCAAAAGAGAGGATAATTAATGCAAAAGGCAGGGTTTGCGCGCCGAAACTTCCCGTTTTATACCAGGCCACAGCAAGAAAGGCGAGGGCGGCGAGGTAGCCGATTGCGGCCGTTAGCATGCCAGTAAAGCGGAGGGTATAGAAAAGGCATAGTACCGTAATAAAAGCAGATAAGCCCAAGGCATAATTGGTACCATTGGCAGCATCAGAACCTTCGGTAGCCCAGAGCCATGCTGTAACCAGCAATCCGCCCGATATCCATATCAGGGCATTGTCTACCCCAGAGTTATAATGTTTGCGTGATTTGACTAGCAGCTCCAGCGCTATATAAGCGCATAGCCCAAGAAAAGCGATAAAACCAGGCGTGTTGGCCATGCGAGAATCATAGACAAAGAGCGTAAACAATCCCGAAGAAAAAGACACGATGATGCAGGTAAGTATAAATAGCCCCACGCTCATAAAAATATTAGGGCAGTAGAGGTCTACCGGGTAAGCTGCAACTACTGCTTTAAGTTCTTCGGCCGACAAATTTCCCATCTGATTTGCCTCCTCCACCTGTTGCTGAATGATCAGGTTATCAAGGCTTATTTTAGTGTATATGAGCATCTTTATTTTACCTTTTTGTTTAAATTGATCAAAGTCCTGATGAGTATAATTGCCGTTATGATGAAATATAAAGGCAGCATTATTAGTATACCAAAATTTTCAACCGCAAGCATCATGCGTACTATAAGCGCGCTGATTGCAACATAACTGTAAAGCACAAGTAGCAGTAGGAAATAGAACGACTTGTCTTTGATTGCATCCACATACAGCGGGTAAGCGAGTACGGCTACACCCAATAGCCAGAAAATGGAAGTTCCAAGCTCATAGTAATAAAAATACCCTGAAAGTAGTGTAATAAAGCCCAAGTGGACACCAAAATGGAGGTAATTGAACTTGAAATGCTTTTTAAAGTCAAGCTTTTCAGACAGCCAGGCCATTGCTAGTAATATAAATGCCAATAGGAGATAAGTATAAAGCAGGTCTGGATGAGCAAATATGTCATTTGATAAAAGTTCTCTTGGTGTGGCAGAGATGCCCATAAAAAGGGCCATATTAGTAATCGCTAGTCCTTGAATACCCTGGTGGTCGAATGCATACGCTACGTAATAGAGCACCATCATGGGGATTAATGTGGCTAGTTCATAATGATTACCAAAAACAGTATACTGAAACTGTAGGTAGCCAAGAAAGCTGATGAAGCTGAGGCAGGCCAACAGCAGGATATAGTCGAAAAATGAATCCGGAGATTTCACTTTTGTTTGACTAAAGGGGGCTTTCTTTTTAAAACAGTAAAAGAAACAGACCGTGCTGACTGACGCAATAAGTGTCAGAATAGCTTGATGACCAATAGTATCTATATTCTTATAAATTAATATTCCAAGGCCTGAGCTGAGTAGCATTACCCCAAGATACAGGATTGTTTTTAGCTCCCAGTGTAAAGAAAATAAGGGCTGTGCATACCTCTCTTTTATCTTTTCCGACGATTCTGGCCCAATAAGCCCTTCCTCAAGTAATCTTCTATGTAAATCAAACTCCATAACAGCAGTAATATTTTATGCAATTATGTAATCATACGAAAAAGATCCTATTAAAATTACTATGCTGTCAATTTGACAAAAAAATTAATTGGAACATCCCTTGATATATCAGCGGAGTAATAAAAAAGAGTTATCATATGAGCATAGAAGAAAAGGGAAGTATTTCCATCCACACTGAAAACATTTTTCCCATTATTAAGAAATTCCTTTATTCTGATAATGAGATATTCCTGCGTGAATTAGTTTCCAATGCTGTAGACGCGGTACAAAAAATCAAACGTTTAGCGGCGCTTGGCCAATACAACGGCGAACTAGGAAATCCACTGGTAGAAGTGGCTGTTGATAAGGAGCAGAAAACCATAACCATCACAGACAATGGTTTAGGTATGACTGCAGAAGAAATAAAAAAATACATCAATCAGGTAGCATTTTCTGGTGCCAGTGAGTTTGTAGAGAAATTCAAAGATGCAAAAGATGCCAATGAGATCATTGGTAAGTTTGGTTTGGGTTTTTATTCTGCGTTCATGGTTTCAGATCTTGTTGAAATCCAAACCTTATCTTACCAGGATGGCGCTGAGCCAGCGCGTTGGGTGTGTGACGGAAGTACACAGTATGAAATTTCTGAAGGTAACAGAACTACCCGCGGAACACAAATCACCTTACATGTTAATGCAGAATCTGAAGAATTCCTGGAAACAGGTAAACTGGAAGAAATTCTGGACAAATACGGTAAGTTTTTACCTGTGCCCATTAAGTTTGGAACAAAGACAGAACAGCAGCCTGATGGTGAAGATGAAGAAGGAAAACCAAAAACAATTGGTGTAGAAGTTGACAACATTATCAATACTACAAACCCAATCTGGACTAAGGCTCCTGCAGATTTGTCAGACGAGGACTATCTTGCCTTCTATAAACAACTTTATCCTTTCTCTGAAGATCCATTGTTCTGGATTCACCTTAATGTAGATTATCCTTTCAACCTAACTGGAGTGTTATACTTCCCTAAAGTGAAAAATGATTTTGACATGCAGCGCAATAAAATCAAATTGTACTCACGTCAGGTATTCATCACAGATGAAGTAAAAGATATTGTTCCAGAATTTTTAATGTTGTTGCATGGTGTAATTGATTCACCAGATATTCCATTGAACGTTTCAAGAAGTTTCTTACAGGCAGATAGTAACGTTAAAAAGATCAATAGCTACATTACCAAAAAGGTAGCTGATAAACTGGCTGAGCTTTTCAACAAAGACCGTAAAGCTTACGAAGAGAAATGGAGCGATATCGGATTATTTGTGAAGTACGGTATGGTGAGCGAAGAAAAATTCTACGATAAAGCCAAAGATTTCGCTTTGCTAACCACCACTAAAAAGGAACATTTCACCCTTGATGAATATCGTGAAAAAGTAGCTCCTATTCAAACAGATAAAAACGGACAGGTGGTTTACATTTATGCCAACGATCCTGAAAAACAAGATAGCTTCATTCAATCGGCCAATAAAAAAGATTACGACGTATTGTTGATGAACTCGCCTATTGACAATCATTTTGTAAGTCAGCTGGAGCAGAAACTGGAAAAAACCTTAATGAAACGTGTTGATTCCGGAGTTCCAAGTAAGTTGATTGAAAAGGACGAAAATATCGAGTCTGTTTTAACTGAAGATCAGTCTAAAAAAATTGCAGAAATCTTTGATAAAGCAATTAGCAAACCAGGCTATACTGTTGAAATTGTAGGTCTTAACCCAGAAGAACTGCCGGTAACAGTAACTATGGACGAGTTTATGCGCAGAATGAAAGACATGGCTGCTATGGGTGGCGGTATGAGTTTCTATGGCAGCATGCCAGATAGCTACAAGGTAGCCATTAATGGAAACCATAAATTAATCAATAAGATTCTTAGTACAGAAGATGATGCTGCACAAAGTACGCTGGCTAAACAAGCAGTAGATTTGGCTTTGTTGTCTCAAGGGATGCTAACCGGAGCTGAGCTCACCGCTTTTGTAACCAGAAGTGTAGAATTAATATAACTTTTTTGTGGCTGGCTTTTCCTGGCCAGCCACTATTTTTAGAATATGCAACAACCATTTGACATCACCATCGGCAGCGTTGACTATGCTGTATTTCCTGAAGGAAATGAGATCTATACTATTTTTAAAGATGGTAAGGAATACATACAGATTCAAAAAGACACAGATTTGCAGTGGTTAAAGCTAGATGCTGAAACGGCACTTCCGTTGTTTGAAACAGACGAGGAAGTGGCTAAAATTGGTGCACAAATTCTGGCCTATGTGCCAGAAGAAGATGATGAAGAAGAAAGTTACGATGGAGAACTTGATCAGGATGACGAACTGGATGGATAATTATCCGGTCCAGCTGTCCCTGTCCAGGCTCCTGTAATGTATGGCCTCCGCCAGGTGTTCCAGTTTAATTTCTTCGCTATTCTCCAAATCTGCAATGGTTCTGGAAACTTTCAATATCCTATCATAGGCCCGGGCAGAAAGCCCAAGTTTTTCCATTGCAGCTTTAATTAAGGTTTTTCCAGCCTCATTGATTTTGCAAATCGACTTCACCATATTAGGGCTCATTTGTGCATTATAATGTATGGTGGTTAAGTCTTTAAACCTAATGTCCTGCAATGCCCTCGCTTTAATTACCCTTTCCCGTATTACGGCGCTCTTTTCTGTTGCCTCGGTTGATGACAGCTCATTAAATTTTACAGGAGTTACTTCTACATGAAGATCTATACGGTCTAGCAAGGGCCCGGAGATTTTACTGAGGTATTTTTGTACCGCCCCTCCCGGGCAGGTGCATTCCTTTTCAGGATGGTTGTGAAAACCACAAGGGCAGGGGTTCATCGATGCAATGAGCATAAAGCTGGCGGGGTAATCTACACTTAACCTGGACCGGGATATATTAACCTGCCGATCTTCCAGGGGCTGGCGCATCACCTCAAGCACAGCACGCTTAAACTCCGGAAGTTCATCTAAAAACAAGACACCGTTGTGGGCAAGTGAAATTTCGCCTGGCTGCGGATTGCTGCCACCACCCACCAGGGCCACATCAGAAATCGTGTGATGCGGGCTGCGGTATGGTCTTTCAGTCATTAAAGATTCCTTTGCATTTAATTTGCCTGCTACAGAATGGATTTTTGTGGTTTCTAAAGCTTCGTGAAGGTTTAATGGCGGCAAAATTGTAGGTAGTCGCTTTGCCAGCATGGTTTTGCCCGCACCCGGCGGACCAATTAATATCAGGTTATGCCCACCTGCTGCGGCAATTTCTAATGCCCTTTTGATATTTTGCTGGCCCTTAACATCAGAAAAATCCTGCTCATAGCTGTTTACATTGTTGTAAAATTCATTTCTCGTATCTACGATCACAGGTTTGAGTGCTTGGGTACCATTAAAAAAATCGACTACCTCTTTCAGCGTTTTTACCCCAAAAATATCCAGTTCATTTACAATCGCAGCTTCTCTGGAATTGTCTTCCGGTAAAATAAATCCAGCAAAACCAGCATTGCGTGCCTGTATAGAGATTGGCAATGCCCCTCTTATCGATTGTAAGCCGCCATCAAGCGAAAGTTCGCCCATAATCAGGTATTTGCTCAGTGCTGCGGTTTCTACCTGCCCAGAAGCCGCTAAAATAGCTATGGCTATGGGGAGGTCGTATGATGAGCCCTCTTTCCTAATGTCCGCAGGAGCTAAATTAATTACAATTTTTTGGCGGGGCATTCGTAATCCAGAAGTCTGGATGGCACTTTCTATCCTTTTCAGACTTTCTTTAATGGCATTGTCAGGTAAGCCCACAATGTGGTACTTATTTCCACCCCCAATACTTACTTCAATTGTAATGGTCAATGCGTTAACGCCAAACACTGCACTTCCAAAAGTTTTTACCAGCATAATATATCTATTTTGATAATTATGTCTTTTTATTTCATAAAGTGCGAATAAAAGGTAAAAAAAAAGCCCCGCCAAAAAGCAGGGCCTTCAAAAAAGTATATCAATTTACATTCTTCCTTGTGGCATTTTAGGCATCCCTTTCATCATTTTAGCCGCAGCCATCGGATTAGACATTTGTTTCATCACCTTACGCATGTCTTCAAACTGTTTAATCAGTTTACTCACATCTTCAACCTTATTTCCAGAGCCTTTAGCAATGCGTAAACGACGGCTTTGTACAATGCTGTCGGGATTTTCCCGCTCGTACTTTGTCATCGATTGGATAATTGATTCCACACCTTTAAAAGCATCATCCTCAATTTCCACGTTTTTCATCATTTTGCTTACGCCAGGTATCATGCCCATAAGGTCTTTCATGTTACCCATTTTTTTAATTTGCTGGATCTGGTTGTAAAAATCGTTGAAGTCGAATTTATTTTTACGGATTTTCTTTTGAAGTTCAGCAGCTTCTTTTTCATTAAACTGCTCTTGTGCACGCTCAACAAGGGAAACCACATCACCCATACCCAAAATCCTTGAAGCCATCCTGTCCGGATAAAAAACATCAAGGGCTTCCATTTTCTCTCCTGTACCAATAAATTTAATCGGTTTATCAACTACAGATTTAATAGAAAGGGCTGCACCACCACGGGTATCACCATCCAATTTGGTTAATACTACCCCTGTAAAATCCAGGCGATCGTTAAATGCCTTTGCGGTATTAACCGCATCCTGACCTGTCATGGCATCTACCACAAACAAAATTTCATGAGGTTTGGTGCCTGCTTTTACAGCAGCAATCTCATCCATCATTTGCTCATCAATAGCCAAACGGCCGGCCGTATCTATAATGATGACGTTGTTTTGCTGTTTTTTACCCTCAGCAATCCCTTCAAGTGCAATCCCTACAGGATCTTTAGAGTCTTTATTAGCATAAACAGGAACGCCAATTTGCGCACCCAAAATCTGGAGTTGGTCAACTGCCGCCGGACGGTAAACGTCACCAGCAATCAGTAATGGTTTTTTACCTTTACTTTTCAGGTAATTTGCCAGTTTACCGGTAAAAGTAGTTTTACCAGCTCCGTTTAAACCTGCAATTAGTATAATTGTTGGGTTACTTTTAAGATCAAGCTCCGAAACATTGCCTCCCATCAGGGCAGCAAGCTCATCGTTCATTATTTTAGTCAGCAACTGACCCGGAGAAACGGCTGTTAAAACATTTGCCCCAAGTGCTTTTTCCTTTACATCATCTGTAAAAGCCTTAGCTGTTTTATAATTTACATCGGCATCAAGCAAAGCCTTACGGATTTCCTTCATGGTTTCTGCCACGTTAATCTCTGTGATGCTTCCCTGGCCTTTTAAAACTTTAAATGCGCGGTCTAGTTTATCCTGTAAATTTTCAAACATTGTTTTTAATGCTTAGTGTTCAATTGTTGTGAGTACAAAGTTATTAATTTTTGCCCGAAAGCCTGTTAATATCCAACCTTTATCGAGGAAAAACAAAAACCAAGCCCAAAGCAAGGGTTTGACTGGCTTGTATTTTTGCAGGGGTGTTCTTATTGATGGTGATATTTTTATCATATAGCCCAACACCAGCAACAGATACGTTCATAAACCTGTTTACTTTCGCGGTTATCATCACGTCAAGCCTGTAATTTGTATAGCTCAAATCGTCATATGGAATAAACATCAGGTATTTGGTTTTCAGGTTAACGTTTTGAAAAATATCTTTTTCAAAGCTGGATACCAGCTGAAAGGCCAGGTCATTTCTGAATTTATCACCAATTGGCACCCCAAAGTTGTCTGCCTTATTAGGGTTTCCACTCGCTTCAAGCAGCTTCATATTATCCAGCACAAAAGTTTGTCTGGCCGTTCCTGTGCCTATACGTGTAGAGAAGTATTTTGAAGGCTTATACTCAAAACCCAGTGATTCTGTAAGGTATCCGGGAGACATGAAGGTTGATATTAACCTGGATTGTTCGTCTCCATTTGCATCTCTGTAATAGGAATAACCATTGTCAAATTGAGACTCAAAACTTACAGATCCAAAGAAGTACCAGTTTTTAGAGAGCTGTATCGCTGCTTTATTATCCCAAAAAATACGATCTACCGTTTTCTTTTGCAGCTGGTTCTTGTTTTTAACTTTTCCGTAATTTAAAATTACTTCTGATATGTAACTATAATTCTCTTTACTGTATTCCGCTTTATGATTAATTAAACCCGCAAGGGCAAGAGAGTTTACCCCACCACCACTCCAGTTGTCGCTAAAAGCAGCCTGGTTAACGTTTAAACCTACGCTTGTTTTGGTTTTCCAGTAATTTACTTTAGCATTAACCACTATTGGGGTTAATTGTACCGGCTTAAAAAGGAGGGTTCCCATTCTTGAAGGAAGAGGGCTTCTTTTGAGTTTAATGTTTAAATCTTTGGTATTGATAGGAATTGTGTCAACTTCCTGAGCCTTTAGCACCGTTGATCCTACACTTAAAAATAGCAAAAAAACGTAAAAACACTTCATTACTACAAAGAAAAACAAAATTGTGGCGTAATCGAAAGTTTATCTAAAATTTCTCGATAGTTACTTTCGGGAGCGGAGGAAGTCTAAAGGCTTTAGGATTTCTTTTGTAGGCCGCATAGTTGTTCTTCAGAAAAACAATAAAAGCATATTCCGAGGCCGACAATACAAAATCATAAGTTGGCCGGTATTGCTGCATAAAATCTGTTATTTCCTCTTTGCCAATAGGGATAACATGTTTAATATAGTCTTTTCTAAATCGGTAATCAATAATCGATTCCCTGTAATCTCTTTCCAGGATTTCCTGAAGGTGACGGGCATTTTTTCCTTTACGGCTAAGCAAATTATAAATAGCATCAATCCCTAATCCAGCCCCTGCAGAGCCTATAGTAAGCAAATCCCGGGAGCTGCCTCTATCCAATGCATATTTGTATTCTTTTTGAAGTTTGTCCTTTTGCTCTTCAGGTGTAATCATCCTCCCCAAAATGGCTACCTCTCTTAATCGTATCGATAAGGGCCTCAATTGAAAATAGATTGCTGTCTGTCCTTTAAATATTACCGTATCCAGGGCGTAACCTTGCAGCGCGGCAAATAAGGTGTCACCAACAAGGGCCTCAGTTTTAAATTCTCCCTTAGTGGTATTGTATAAGCCCTCGTCGTTCCGGGAGTTATAGATGTATACTTTAGCCAGCCTTTGCTTAGAAACCTTATCTATAACAAAGCCCAGCACAGGTTTTTCCTGAGCAAGTGCGTTAAATGACAGGATACTAAAAAAAGCCAAAAAATAAAGTCTCATGAATAACAAAGCTACTATTTAAGTGTTCAGGGGCATAATCATTAACATTATTTAACTAACGTTTGCCGCTTATAAAAGTATACTTTTTTCCCACTTATGTGCACTGTTTTTAATAGAAATGAAGCTGTCATGATGATAAAAGGCTTGTTTTGCTTAGCAGGATAGTTCATGACTTTAGTTGGATTGTCTATTTAAAAGACTTAGCGTATATGCTACTTTTACCCTGCCAAGTGTATTCCAATATGAAAGTTCAAATTCATTTACCATTCTTTTCTGCGTGTAATTTAAAATCTGTTAGATTTTGGTTTTTTGCAGCCGTTCTCTTACAAAATGCAGTTGCTCATGAAGCATCCGCACAACTGGTTACTATACCTGTCGAAACCCAGCATAATGCACTTATTTTACAGGCAGGTGCAAAGAAGGATCTTAAAATTATCTATTTCGGTAAAAAACTGGCCAATCAAAAAGAGTATGAATTGATCCCTTCCGGCAGCAAACAAATAGAAGACGGTACTGAATTGCTCAACTCTGCTTATACGCCGGCAGGCTCAAGAAATCTTTTTGAACCAGCAATTTCTGTTACTCATGCAGATGGTAACAATTCTCTTGATCTTCGTTATGTAAAACATGATTTCCAATCAATAAGTGATGGTGTTTCCTTACTTACCATTTTGCTTAAAGATCCGGTTTACAATTTTGAAGTAACGCTGTTTTACAAATCTTACTTTAAAGAAGATGTTATGGAACAATGGGCGGTAATCCGTCATCAGGAAAAAGGGGATGTAGTTCTTCAAAAATATGCTTCCGCAAATCTGCATTTAAAAGCAGGTAGCTATTGGTTAAAACAGTACCATGGAGATTGGGCGAAGGAAATGCAGCCAGAAGAGACAAAGATTACACACGGCATAAAAACATTAGACTCTAAATTAGGAACCCGGGCTAACCTATTCCAGCCTTCAGTTTTTATGGTTTCATTAGACAAACCAGCAACTGAAGATGAAGGCACAATACTCTATGGAGCGGTAGAATGGAGTGGTAATTTCAGGGTAGACCTTGAGGTAGATCAGCAAGATAACCTGAGGATTCTTGCAGGAATGAACAATTATGCTTCAGCCTATACTTTAAAAGCAAATCAGGATTTCGTAACCCCGGCATTTTTATATACGTTATCCAGTCAAGGCAAAGGTCTGGCCAGTCGTAATCTGCAGCAGTGGGCACGTAATTACAAATTGCTGGACGGAAAAGGAACCAGACTAACCCTTTTAAATAACTGGGAAGCCACTTATTTTGATTTTAACGAGGATAAACTGGCAGGATTGCTAAAAGACACCAGGAAACTAGGCGTTGACCTGTTCCTTCTTGATGATGGATGGTTTGCCAACAAGTATCCGCGAAATGATGATCATGCAGGTTTAGGAGATTGGCAAGAGAATAAGCAGAAGCTGCCCAATGGCATCTCCTCATTGGTAAAAGAAGCACAAGGTAACCGCGTAAAATTCGGCATTTGGTTAGAGCCCGAAATGGTAAATCCAAAAAGTGAATTGTACGAAAAGCATCCAGATTGGATTTTAAAGCAACCCCAACGGGCAGAGCATTATTTCAGGAATCAATTGGTGCTGGATCTTAGTAATCCAAAAGTGCAGGATTTTGTCTATCAAATTGTTGATGGTCTTTTTACCAAAAATCCAGATTTGGCATATATCAAATGGGATTGTAATGCTGTGGTCTATAATATATATAGTGCGCATTTAAAAAATCAAAATCATAGCTATATTGAATATGTAAGAGGGCTTTATAAAGTGCTCGAAAAAATACGTGCTAAGTATCCGCTGGTGCCAATGATGCTGTGTTCTGGTGGTGGTGGGCGTGTAGACTACGCAGCCTTAAAATACTTTACTGAATTTTGGCCAAGTGATAATACAGACCCAATAGAACGTATTTTTATGCAATGGGAGTATTCTTATTTCTATCCCGCAATTAGCAGTGCTAACCACGTTACCGACTGGGGTAAGCAGCCCATAAAATTCCGTACAGATGTAGCCATGATGGGGAAACTTGGATTTGACATCGTGGTGAGTAAACTAAGCGCTACCGATCTTGAATTTTGTCAGCAAGCCATTAAAACGTATAATGAAGTTAAACCTATTATTTGGCAAGGTTCACAATACCGGCTTTCCGACCCCCGCGAAAACAGTGTTGCGTCAATGTTTTACATCAATCCAGAACAGTCTGCGGGCATCATTTTCAATTACCTTGTAAATAACCGGTACGATGAGGGTAGTAAACTGCCCATTCGGTTAAAAGGATTAGACGCCGCTAAAAAGTACAGGTTAAAGGAAATTAATCTTTATCCAGGTACAAACCCAGGTATTGATGAAGGTAAGACCTATAGCGGAGATTACCTCATGAAAATTGGGTTTAACCCTGTGGTAAATGCCTCAAGGGCGAGTGTTGTTTTGAAGCTCGAGGCACTATAGCAAGCCACTAAGCAACTTCTTCTTTTTTTCTCCTTTGGTTGCGGTATTGATTGGGCGAAACATTCATATTTTTCTTAAACAATCTCGAAAAATGAAAGGGGTCATCATAGCCAAGGTTAAGCGATATTTCCTTTACCTTGGTTTCTGTGGTGTACAACATTACGCAGGCCTTCTGTAGTTTAAGGTGGATGAAGTAATCAAGAGGAGACATCCCTGTAGATTTTTTAAACAAACTGGAAAAGTGCGAGGAAGATAAATTGTTTTTTGTGGCCATTTCCTCTACAGATAACTTTTCATTTAAGTTGTTTTGCATGTAAACAATGGTTTCTTTAATCATGTCTTTTTCGTCCTGAACCTTCTCGTTGGTATGTTTGTCCGGGAAAAGAAATGTTGCCAGAAAGTGATATAAGCAAAGATTCGTGTTGATCAGGTTCTCGCTACTGTAGCCTAATTCGAGGTTTTTGTACATAGATTCCCACAAATCAAGGCCTTTTTGGTTGTATAAAATTTCCCTTGCCCCATCGTATAAGCCAATGTTAAAGCCGCGGTTAAAAGCATCCATATCATGGCCGGTAAAATGTACCCAATAAATACTCCATGGATCCTTTTCATCAGCACCGTAACACATAAACTCTTTGGTACTTGGAACAATAATAAATTCATTAGGCCCCACCTCAAAGCGCCTGTTGTTCAAAATAAACCAGCCCCGGCCACGTGTGCAGTAAATAAGGATGTTGTCTTCACATCCTTTCAATCGTTCGCGATAATGGTAAGTTGCTTTCGGGAAATAGCCAATATAGGTAATATATAACTGGCTCATTATAGGGTTCTCCTTTGCCGCACGTTTCCATGCTGCATCCGGAATGCAAATGTACTTTTCACCTTCAAATCCATCTTGTCTTTTAATATCGCCCATAATCTCAATTTAATCCATGTAGTTGTAGTTCGTGCTAATTCATTATAAATGTAAAGCTAATTTTTGATGGATTGTAAAAATATTGATAAGCGAATAATTCATGTTAATAAAGGGATGCACTATTTTTATCAGCTAAATGATGTAGTAGTTTTGAATCATGCCAGCAGTTTTATCGGGATGATGAATACTGTACTTTACATTATCTTAATCCACAAGAGCTGGTTAACCAAATAAAATCGAATTCAGTATGAACAAAATGCTACAAAAACATTGTAAGAATTTTAGTTGTCTGGCCGTTCTATTGCTTTTTTTTGGCAGTAGCGCCTTCTCCCAGGCACAGCCTAAAAAAACAATTACCGGATCTGTTGCCGATACCTCTGGGATAGGTATCCAGGGCGTGAGTGTTGTAGTTGAGAATAAGGCTAAAGCTGGTACCTCAACAGACCGAAATGGAAAGTTCGTATTGGACGTGGAGCCCGGTACCATATTAAGGGTTTCCTTTATCGGTTTCAAAACTCAACTAGTTAATGTCACCGCACAAAAACAAAGTTATTCAATTGTTTTAAAGGAAGACAACCTGCTGAATGACGTTGTAATTACCGCAATGGGACAAAAACAACGGAAAGAAGCCATCGTTGGCTCGGTAACCACGGTTAGACCTGGCGATTTAAAAACCCCATCCAGTAACTTAACCGGTGCATTGGCGGGAAAAGTCGCAGGAGTAATTGCTTTTCAACCAAGTGGTCAGCCCGGGCAGGACAATTCAAACTTCTTTATCAGGGGTGTAACTACTTTCGGCTACAGGAAAGAGCCATTAATATTAATTGATAACGTAGAGATGACCAGTTCAGACCTGGCACGTTTGCAGGTTGATGATTTAGAGAGCTTTTCCATCTTGAAAGATGCCAGTGCTACTGCACTTTATGGCGCCCGTGGAGGAAATGGAGTAATCCTTGTTAAAACTAAAGAGGGAAAGAACGGAAAGGCCCAGATCAATGTTAGATTAGAGCGCTCCGCATCCGAAGCCGTAAGGTCTCTTGAAATTGCTGATCCAATTACCTACATGCGGTTGTTCAATGAAGCTACTTTAACCAGAGGTACTTCATCAATTGCACCATACACCCCAAACAAAATTATGAATACCCAGGCAACGCTAAACGGTACGCCGGGTAGCAACGCTTTTGTCTATCCGGCAGTTAACTGGATGGACATGCTCTTTAAAAAGAGGACCAATACACAGCGGGCCAATTTAAATATTTCTGGTGGCGGTGGTGTGGCACGCTACTATATTGCCGGGTCTTACTCTGACGATAAGGGGATTTTAAGAACAGATATCAGGAACAATAACAACAACAATGTTAGTTTTAAAAACTACCAATTAAGGTCAAATGTAAATATAGACCTAACAAGCAGCACTGAACTTATTGTACGCTTGTCCGGTAACTTCAATGAATATACAGGTCCTATGACCAATGACCCATCATTTGCCACAGATCTTTATAATATAGCCTTACATACCAGCCCCGTAGATTTTCCAGCCTATTATGAGCCAGATGCTGCAAATGCAGGGGTACAGCATATTCTTTTTGGAAACAATATTGATGGCACCATTTTACCTGATGGTACATCAACGGGAAGCTCTACATCAGTAAAGAACATCAATCCCTATGCAGCACTTTTAAGGGGAAACAGAAGATATTCTGAGTCCCGGATGCTGGCGCAGCTCGAGGTAAACCAGAAGCTGAACTTTTTGACCAAAGGATTAAATTTCAAGGGAATCTTCAGCACAAACAGATATGCTAGATTCGAGTCACAACTTGCTTACGCACCATATTTTTACAATGTTTCCGCTTACGACAAAGGCACAAATCAATACCAGCTAAATTGGATCAACAGAGATGTAGACCAGGCGCGGGAATACCTGAATTACTATGCCGGAAAAAGTCAGCTAAATACCTTCCTTTATCTGCAGGGCGTCTTAGACTATTCGGCTGATCTAAACGAGAACCACAACGTCAGTGCAGCTTTAATTGGAACCCAACAACAATTGGTAAATGCCAATGCCGAGACCTTGTTTACCTCCTTGCCTTATCGAAATCTGGGCTTATCAGGTCGGGCTACCTACGCTTACAAAAGCCGGTATTTCCTGGAATTTAACTTTGGATACAATGGGTCTGAACGGTTTTCAGAAAATCACCGTTATGGCTTCTTTCCAACCATCGGTGCCTCCTGGATTGTATCTGGCGAGAAATTCTATGGCAATGTGGCTAACGTAATTGACAGGATGAAGTTGAGGGGAAGTTATGGTCTGGTAGGAAATGATGCCATCAGTGACAGAAGATTTTTCTACCTGTCCGATGTTAACCTCAATGGCGGTAAGCCTGCCACATTTGGTACCAATAACAGCTATTCTCATAATGGTGTTACGATCAATAATTACGAAAATACAGATGTTACCTGGGAGATTTCGAGGCAAATTAACCTGGGCATGGAATTAACATTCCTTAAAGATTTTCGATTTATAGCAGAAGTCTATAAAAACTTTAAATCAGACATCTTACAAAACAGAGAGTTTATCCCCACAACAATGGGATTGGAATCGGGTATTTCCGCAAACGTAGGTAAGGTAGAATCAAAAGGTATCGAGTTCTCATTAGATGGTAAAAAACAGCTGAGCCGAGATTTTAGTATATCATCCCTTGCCAATTTTACCTTTACCAGAAGTAAATATACCCAGTTTGAAGAGCCTGCATATGCAGAGCAATATCGTTCTCACCAAGGTGTAACGTTGAATAGAAATTATGGCTATATCGCCGAGCGTCTATTTGTAGATGATAATGAGGCTAGAAATTCTCCAAGGCAGATATTTAGTAATAATGGCATCGCTCCTATGGGCGGCGACATCAAATATCGTGACCTAAATCTTGACGGCGTAATAGACGCTAATGACCAGACCTGGCTGGGCAACCCAACAATACCAGAAATTGTGTATGGGTTTGGACTGACCACCGCCTTCAAAAACTTTGATCTCAATGCGTTTTTTCAGGGACAGGCCAGGGTTTCCTTTCTGATAGATCCTTCGCGAACAAGCCCTTTCATTAAAAGCCCGGATTCCTGGCTTCCTGGAGATACTCAGGTTCTTCAGCAATACGCTGATGACCATTGGTCTGAAGAAAATCAGAATTTGTATGCAATGTACCCACGTTTAGGAACAAATGGTGCCATCATCGAAAACACCCGTCAAAACAGTTCATGGTGGTTGCGTGATGGTAGTTTTTTAAGATTAAAATCTTTGGAATTCGGCTATACGCTTCCACGCAACCTGGTTAACAGAATGAAATTAAGGAATCTGAGAATCTATTTCAGCGGACTCAACCTGGTGACCTGGAGTCCTTTTACCATGTGGGATCCTGAATTAGGTGGAAATGGCTTTGCCTATCCCCTGCAAACAGTATATAACCTGGGTGTAACTGTTAATTTGTAATAACCTGTAGAGAACAAGACATGAAATCGTCATACTTAAAAATTTTATATACCGTTGTTATTGCTTTGTCCTTAACATCGTGTAAAAAGTATCTTAACGTTACACCTGATAATGTTGGTACCATAGATTATGCTTTCCGAAATAGGAATGAAGCAGAAAATTATTTGTTCGGCTGTTATTCCACGCTGCAACAACTGCAGTATCCCTGGCAGGATCCCGCTTTTACGACCTCCGGCGAAGTTATTTTTCCAAATACGTTAAGAGAAGGAGATGAACGCGGCGGTGTTAATCCGGTTGGATTTAATATCGTAAGGGGTACGCAGACAACCAACAATCCCGGGTTAAATTACTGGGATGGCCAGGAGGGTGGACAAGCGATGTTTCAAGCCATAAGGCGCTGTAATACAATGTTGGAAAATATCGACAAACCTATTGATTTGGGAGATTCTGAAAAAAAGCGCTGGATTGCAGAAACCAAATTTTTGAAAGCATACTATCATTTCTATCTATTCCGGATGTATGGCCCCATACCAGTTACAGACAAAAACCTGCCTGTAAACAGTACGCCAGAGGAAGTTAGGGTAAAAAGAAATCCGGCAGATTCAGTTGTAAACTATATCGTTCGCTTATTGGATGAAGCCACACCTGATCTTCCTGTCAGGATTACCAACCAGGCGCAAGAACTGGGAAGAATTACCTCCATCATTGCCTTGTCCGTAAAGGCTCAGGTGCTAATGACTGCCGCAAGCCCGTTATTTAATGGAAATAGAGACTATGCAGGTTTCCAGGATAAAGACGGACAGTTGCTCTTTAGTCAGGAGATTGATCCCAAAAAATGGGACCGTGCTGCCATTGCCTGTCGTGCGGCCCTTGATGCCAGTTTACAAAATGGTTCCCGCCTGCACACATTCGTTCCTGCAGGGAACTTACCTGCAAATTTGCCAGATTCATTAAAAAGGGTTCTTGGCTTGCAAACCGCAATTACTGAAAGGTGGGAATTAAATACCGAATTAATTTGGGCAATCAATCCAACTTATGGATTTGGGAAACAAGAAAAAGCAATGCCCAGGTTGAATGCCCAGGCAGCAAGTAATCTTATTGCACAAGGTACCTTTGCCGTGCCCCTGGCAGAGCAGGAGTTGTTTTATACAGATAAAGGATTGCCCATAGATCAGGATAAAACATTCGATTACAGGAACAGGTATAATTTAAAAACTGCAGGATTTGGAGATAGGTTTTATGTTCACAATGGATATGAGACTGTGCTTGCTCATTTTAATCGCGAACCTCGATTCTATTCTTCTCTTGCTTTTGATGGTGGTGTCTGGTATGGAAACGGATCGTTATTAGACCCGGCAAATGCACAATATGTGCAAGGAAGAGGTTTGGCCAGCTTTGCCGGACCTAAAAGCCCGCAATACACCAATATATCAGGCTGCTGGCCTAAAAAATTGGTTAATTATTTAACTACTTACACCAATCAAATGACTTGGGTAGATTTTCGATATCCGCTAATTAGATTGTCAGATCTATATTTGATGTATGCAGAAGCGCTAAATGAACAAGGGAAATCCTATACTGAAATTCTCCCTTATATAGACGAGGTACGCACCAGGGCCGGCATACCTAAAGTTGCTGATTCCTGGACTGCTACACTATCAAACACGCCGATGAAATATACCGGACAAGCTGGGTTACGCGAAATCATACATCAGGAAAGAAGGATTGAACTGGCATTCGAATCTATTGCAGGTTGGGACTTACGTCGTTGGAAGGAACTACAGGTTGTCATGAGCAGACCGATGCAAGGATGGAGTATTACTGAAGAGCAACCTGTCAATTACTACAGGGCGCGTAATATATATGTCCCAGTATTTAATTCTAAAGACTACTTGTGGCCTATCAAAGATCAAAGCATTACGGTAAATAACAATTTGGTTCAGAATCCATTGTGGTAAATAAATAAAGAAATTATGATACCTAAAAATAAACTCACTATACTTTTTATCTTGCTGATTGCTGTCGCAATGGGCTGTAAAAAGAACAATAAAGGTTTTAATGAAGTCATATCAGGTGATCTAACTAAACCTGATGTGGTTAGCAATATTAAAGTCGATAATTTTAATGGCGGTGCAAATATCACCTACGATCTGCCAAATTCGCCTAATATTTTGTACGTACAGGCAAAGTACAAGATCAATGGAAGTACTTCGAGAGAAGCCAAGTCATCGTATTACCAGGATACCATTGTGGTAAATGGATTTGCCGAAGCCAAATCTTACGAAGTAACATTATATACCGTATCAAGAGCAAATGTTATGTCAGACCCGGTTACGGTTACAGTTAACCCCACAATACCAGTATATAAATTGGTAAGACCAAGCCTAAATATGGTTCCTGATTTTGGAGGTGTGAGTATTACGGCCAGTAATCCTACGAAAAAGGAGGTTGGGCTGGTTTTCCTGGCCTACAATGCCAATACAAGGGCTATGGAGATACAGGATCAGTTCTTTTCCAAGCTCGAAACTATCGACTACGCTGTTCGGGGATTCAAAGCGGAATCACAAGATTTCGCCATATATGTTACTGATAAATGGGGCAATGTATCTGACACGTTGAAAAAGACACTAACGCCTATTTTTGAAGAAGCACTAGATAAAAGCAAATTCAGCACGTTAACACTCGCTTCGGATGCACAGCTGGCGTATTCCGACTGGCCTACCACCAGCATGTGGGATGGCAGAACAGATGGAAATGGATGGCATTCTGCGGATGGAGGACAACTACCATTTACAGTAACCTTTGGCGTTGGACGATCTTACAAACTAAGCCGCTTTGTATTATATGAAAGAACGGGACAGTTCACTTACAATAACGGTAACCCTAAAGAATTTTCTTTATGGGGCTCAAATGTAGCTAGTCCTACAGACCGGAGACTACCACTGGTAGCTGCCGAAGGTACGGTATTAGGAGATTGGATCAATCTTGGAAATTTCAAGTTTCCTAATCCTCCATCAGGCAGTAGCCCTGGTTCAACTACCTCCGCAGATGAAGATTTTGTTAAAAAAGGTGTCGAATTTAGGGTGCCGCTTCAAGCGCCTGCGGTTAGGTATTTGAGAGTTGCAATCGCATCAACCTGGGGAACCAGTGGTACAGCATACATCATGGAAATTACACCTTTTGGTACACCTCTATAACAAAGGCATTTAAAAAAATATAATCAGATGAAACCATCATGATCTTTCAAAATCACAAAGTAGAAAGATTAAGATCATGATAGCTTCATAACAGCTAAAAAACAAATTTAAACAGATGAAAAATTTTATGTTCATAATCGGATGTTTTCTGTTCGCACTTATGCTAAGCTGTGAAAAGGAACAGACCGACTTCAGGAACTTTTTTGATGGGAAAGAAATTGTATACACCGGCAGCGTTGGAAAAGTTGTCAGCAAGCCGGGTAATTTAAGGACCTTATTAAAATGGAAATCCAGTACAGATCCAAGTATTGTTAAATACGTCGTTTTCTATAACAAAACCGATTCCCAGGTTGTCAATATAACGGCCAAGACAGATAGTGTTTCTGCATTAATAGAGAACCTTCAGGAATTCGTTTATGCTTTTACAATATATTCTTACGATGCAAAGGGCAATAAGTCCATACCCACAATTGTAAATAATGTTAAGATCTATGGCCCCACTTATAGGGCTGGCTTGTTAAACCGCGCATATGATGCAGAAGAGCCCTATACCAGGGACGACAATGGTGTATTTACATTAAATTTTAATGCACCTGATACCATTAATGTCAATACCGTAGTAAGGTATACCAATACATCGGGAGCAACTGTAGAGAAAATCCTTTTGCCTACCGCCTCTTCTTTAACGCTTGCAGACCTTAAAGAAGGTACGGAGATCTTTTACAGGTCTTCTTACATTCCCGGTCAGGGCTCTTTAGATGTGTTTACCGTTCAGGAATTTAGTGCGTATCCTCCTTATGTTTATAAAGATGTGATGTGCAAGAAATCATTGTTTAGCGCGGCACCACTCCCTAACGATGCCTATGCTGATTATGGTACCAGTATTGAGAAATTATGGGACGGTACTGTTAGTCCGCAAGGCTACCCTAATATTTTTCATACCAATAACGGATCTTATCCGCACGTGTTTACAATTGATATGGGCAGGACTTATAAGCAGCTTACTTACATGGAAGAAACCGGAAGGGATTGCTGTCACAATCCAATCAAGTTTGAGATTTGGGGCTCCAATACCTTAACCGCAACGAATCTGAGAGCAGATGAAAACGGCTGGGCGGCAGAATCTGTAGCCAAAGGATGGACCTTGTTAAAAGAAGTCACAAGAAATGATGATGGAAGTAGTGCCTTAAAAATAAGCTTAATGCCAAATCCACCAGCAGTACGCTACATCAGGATTAGGGTGCTAACTACTGCAACCGGGAATACAGCAAGTAATATCAGTGAGCTTACTTTCTGGAATTATCAATAAAATATACTCTTCTCATGATACTAAAGACCACAACAAAAGACGTCCGATTTCCCCTTGGAAAAGGTGCTGGTAGCGATGCCATTCACCGAGATCCAATCTATTCTTATGCCGTAACCTATTTACATGACGATAGTGGTCATACCGGAACTGGTTTTGCCTTCACCCTTGGTGAGGGCAATGACCTGGTTTGCAAGGCAGCTCAGTTCTATGCAGAACAATTAAAAGGAAAAGACATTGAAGAGCTCATGGCAAACTTTGGAGAGACCTTTAAACAGTTTTCCAATGAGCAGCAATTCAGATGGCTGGGTCCGCATAAGGGGGTGGTGCACCTGGGCCTTGCCGCTGTTACCAATGCCTGTTACGACCTCTGGGCAAAAAAAAGAGGGGTTCCGCTTTGGAAACTACTTACCGATCTTTCACCAGAGCAAATCGTAAAAACATTAGACTTGTCTTATCTGGAAGATGAATTAACAGAACAGCAAGCACTATCACTGCTCATTCAGAATACCGTAGGCAAAGAACAGCGAAAAGACATCCTTTTAAAGGGCTATCCAGGATACGATACCTCCATTGGCTGGTTTAACTACAGCGATGAACAAGTACGGGAGAATACCCTCCGGGCTGTAGATCAGGGCTATATAGCAATGAAATTAAAGGTGGGCTCAGCAGAAGCAGAAAGAGACATTCGCCGCGCACACCTGGTTAGAGAAACTACCGGAGATGCCGTTAAGATCATGCTTGATGCAAACCAGCAATGGAACCTGCCCCAGGCTTTAAAAATATGCAAACAGTTGCAGTCAATGAATCCATATTGGATTGAAGAGCCTACACATCCCGACGACATATTAGCACATAAAACACTGGCCGATGCCATTGCGCCTACTAAATTAGCCCTTGGAGAACATGTGCCCAACCGGATCATCTTTAAAAACTACCTTCAAAGCAAATGTGCCGGCTTCATTCAGGTAGATGCCGTTCGCGTAGGAGGCGTGAGTGAGTTTATTACAGTGAGCTTGCTTTGTCGCAAATACGGCATCCCCGTAGTTCCGCATGTGGGTGATATGGGCCAGTTACATCAACATCTCGTTTTATTTAATCATATTAGCATGGGCCATGAGGCTTTGTTCCTGGAACAAATTCCTCACCTGCAGCAACATTTTGTGCATCCTGTACAAATTAAAGGGGGTGTTTATATCACGCCACAAGAACCAGGAAGTAGCTGCGATTTGAAGGATTAATTTAAAGCAAAGCAAGAGTATGATACACCTCACAGATCTTCTTATCAGCATCTTTTATATTGCTGCCATTCTGGTAATCGGCCTTTGGGTTGGCATCAGGCACCGCAATAAAAGTAAAGCCGATGCCGCCAGTCAATACTTTCTGGCAGGAAAATCCCTGCGCTGGCCTGCCATAGGACTTGCCTTATTTGCCACCAACATTTCTACCGTTCATTTAGTGAGTCTGGCACAAAGTGGTTTTGATACCGGACTGCTCAATGGCAATTTTGAATGGATGGCCGCTTTTACCCTGATCTTGCTTGCCTTGTTTTTTGCCCCGTTCTACATCAAATCCGGGGTGTCTACCTTACCAGATTTTTTAGAGAAACGGTACGACAGGTCCAGCCGCGATTGGCTTACTTTCATTTCCATATTCTCTGCAATTATTATCCATATCGCATTTTCCATGCTTGCCGGAGGAATTGTACTTAAAACACTTTTTGGGGTAAATATTTATGTTAGTGTCATTGTCATTTCTATCATCACGGCCGTTTACACCATTATTGGCGGCTTAAAAGCAGTTGTGGTTACAGAATCCATTCAAACGGTGGTCTTACTAACGGGCGCATTTGTAATTTGTGTAGCGGCATATTACCAAATGGATGGTTGGCAACCTATGGTAGATGTGCTGAAAAGAACCAACAGCATGGAAAAACTTTCTATGTTGCGGCCGCATGGCGACGCCGGGGGCATGCCCTGGTATGCGGTGTTTTTAGGTTACCCTGTATTGGGCATTTGGTACTGGTGCGCAGATCAAACCATAGTACAGCGCGTATTGGGGGCAAAAGATGAAAATCATGCCCGTATAGGCCCTATATTTTGCGGCTTTATTAAAATACTTCCCGTATTTATTTTCATACTTCCGGGCCTGTTTGCTTATACCTTGGCACAATCCGGAAAACTGGACCTCTCTGCCATTACCGCTGTTGATGCGGCAGGCGTAAAAACGGTAGATAGCAAAGGAATTTATACCCTAATGATTACCCAGCTTCTGCCTACCGGATTAGTTGGTGTACTTATCGCCGCTTTATTATCGGGCTTAATGAGCCAGGTATCAGGCGCATTAAATTCCATTTCAACCATGGTAAGTTATGACATTTATGCCCGGTATAAGCCAGGATTAAGCGATCAGCAATTGGTAAAAACAGGTAAAATTGCTGCGGGCATTGCACTCGTGTTTTCCTTATTTTTGTTGCCGCTACTCAATAAATACGAGAGTATTTTTAATGGCCTCAATGATATTATTGCGCATGTGGCCCCACCAATTACCTGTGTGTTTTTATTAGGCGTATTCTGGGAAAAAGCATCTGCCAAATCCGCAAAACTTACCCTATGGCTTGGCTCTGCATTAGGTGCGGCCGTATTTATAGTCAATAAAACATTTACTGAAACGGCAATTGCCCACATCCCATTTATGATGGTTGCCTTTTATCTCTTCTGTATTTGTGTGTTGATGCAGGTTGTGTTCTCTTTCCTTTACCCCGTTCAGCATACAAAAGACAGCAGGGTTTTATACTGGAAATCTTTTTCCGAACCCCTGCAGTCTAAAGGATGGCAGGGATTGGGTAATTACAAAATCTTATCAGCGCTACTTTTTATCATCATGTCCGTACTGTTTTACTTATTTAGATAGATCCTTAAAATTATGCTCAAGAAATCCTTAAATGCTAAAATGATACTGCTTATTATTTTGCTCCTCCCTCTTAAACAGCTGCTGGCGCAAAATAAAAGCATGACCTTGTGGGACAACAGGCCCGCTCAGACCTGGATGACAGAAGCCTACCCTTTGGGTAACGGACGAATGGGCGGAATGGTCTTTGGAGGAATTGCCCGGGAACGTATACAATTTAATGAAATCAGCCTCTGGACAGGTGATGAACAAGAAACAGGTGCTTACCAGGCATTTGGCGATTTGTACATCAACTTTCAAGCTTCAGAAAGTAATCCTGTAGCATATAAAAGGCAGTTAGACATTAGCCGCGCGGTTCAGGAAATCACCTACAGCAGCAACAATGTAGCCTACAAACGACAGTATTTCTGCAGTTATCCAGATCAGGTGATGGTAATGCATTTTACTGCGAATAAAAAAGCAGCCTATTCAGCGGTTATACAGCTTAGTGATGCACATCAATCCACTACATCGGCAGAGGGTACCCGCATTAAAATCTCCGGAAAATTACCCAATGGATTAAAATACCAGGCTACAGCATTGCTTAAAAATGTTGGGGGAACATGCATTGCAGAACCAGATGGTAAAGGCGGTTCTCAATTAAATTTAAAAGGAGCCGATGGACTAACAATTATCCTTTCTGCAGCAACAGACTATAGCAACCAGAGGGCAAAGAAATGGCGGGCAGAAGACCCGGCAATAAAAGTTAATCAAGCCATTGACATTGCAGCCAGAAAAACTTTTCAGCAGTTGATGACCAGGCACCTTCAGGATTATCAATCTCTGTTTGGAAGAGTTGCTTTAAGTTTAGGCACTACTGCTCCTGAAATAGCTGCTTCAGCTACTCATGAAAGACTTATAAACTACAAGAAGAAACAAGATCCGGAGTTAGAAGCTTTACTTTTTCAATATGGACGGTATTTATTAATCAGTTCTTCCAGAAAAGGGGGACTACCTGCAAACCTGCAAGGCTTATGGAATGAAAGCAATAACCCGCCATGGCGCTCAGACTACCACTCTAACATCAATATCCAAATGAATTATTGGCTTGCCGAGCCTGCTAATCTTTCAGAATGTCATTTCCCTTATCTAGACTATATCAATAGTATGAGGGAGGTTAAAAAAGAAAATACACAAAAGGAATATCCAGGCGTGAGGGGCTGGACGGTAAAAACAGAGAACAATATCTTCGGCGGTGAAAGCTTTACATGGAATACGCCAGGAAGCGCCTGGTATGTGCAGGATCTTTGGGAACACTATGCCTTTACCAAAGACAAAGCGTACCTGAAAAACTTTGCTTATCCCATATTAAAAGAAGTGACTATGTTTTGGGATGACCACCTCAAACGCAGGCCTGATGGTACTTTAGTTTCCCCTATGGGCTGGTCGCCAGAGCATGGGCCAACTGAAGATGGTGTGAGTTATGATCAGCAAATTGTATATGACCTTTTTACCAATTACATTGCTTCGGCAGACATTTTGGGGATAGATAAAACTTATAAAGACCGGATTACCACTTTAAGGGCCAATTTGCTACAACCCAAAATTGGCAAATGGGGGCAATTGCAAGAGTGGGAAACAGATCGGGACGATCCCAAAGATACCCACCGCCATGCTTCGCACCTTTTTGGACTGCACCCCGGTAAACAATTTAGCGTATCAAAAACACCCGAATTGGCAAAAGCAGCAAAAGTAAGCTTAACAGCCCGTGGCGACGAATCTACAGGATGGTCCATGGCCTGGAAAATGAATTTCTGGGCAAGACTGCATGATGGTGACCATGCCTACACCATTCTTAAAAACTTTATCACCCTTGTAGGCGGATCTGGGGTCAACTACGATAATGGCGGTGGTGTATATGCAAACTTGTTTTGCGCACATCCCCCGTTTCAGATTGACGGAAACCTGGGCTATACCGCAGGAATTGCAGAAATGCTTGTTCAAAGCCAAACAGAAGAGATAGAATTACTTCCTGCGCTTCCCAAAGCATGGGCAAATGGTTCTGCCAAGGGATTAAAGGCGAGAGGAAATTTTGAACTCAGCCATCTCGAATGGCGGGCAGGCAAGCTGGTTAAACTGAGCCTGAAATCTCTTTCTGGCGGCCTTTGTAAGCTCAGGTCTTCACAAAAGTTGAGCGGTGACTTTCAAGCGCTGAAAACCGGAAAAGACGGGCAGGATTATGTTTATCATTTTAATACTACAGCAGGTAAAACTTACGAATTCACGAGCGCCCTTTAATTATGATCAGATCCAAGACCCTTGCCCTTGCTGTATTTGCCCAGCTAACAGGAAGTGTGCTGTATGCGCAAACCACTAAAAAGTTAACTGCTTACGTAAATCCCTTCATTGGTACCGGAGCAGTAGCCAACAGCCTGTCCGGAAATAACTATCCCGGCGCAACCGTTCCCTTTGGAATGGTGCAACTGAGTCCAGATACCCGGGAGTCACCGGACTGGTCTGCAGCTTCGGGTTATGACTATAACGACCGCAGCATTGTAGGGTTCAGTCACACCCATTTAAGTGGTACCGGCGCAGCCGATTTCTTCGACATTTTGTTTATGCCGACCACCGGAGCGGTAAAAACCAGGGCGGGAATTCCAGGGAAGCCAGGCAGCGGTTACAGTTCCAGCTTTGCCCACGATCAGGAAAAAGCAAAACCAGGATATTACAGTGTAAAACTTAAGGACTATGATGTAGAGGTAGAGCTAACCGCAACAGCACATGCCGGCTTCCATAAATATACTTTTCCAAAAAATAGTAAAGCCCATGTGGTAATCGATTTAGATCATTCCATGAAAAAAGGCGATTGGAACAGCAGGATTATAAATGCGCAGTTTCAAGTGGTCGATGACCATACGGTTGAAGGCTACCGGGTCATTACTGGCTGGGCCAAACTAAGAAAAGTATTTTTCCATGTTGAATTCTCCAGGCCAATTGCTCACCATATTCTGGTAGAGGGCGGTACACAGTATTTTGATCAGAAGTTAATCAACGGATCAGATTTAAGGGCTATTCTTGATTTTGAGCTTGCTGATGGCCTTCCATTACTGGCCAAAATAGGCATTTCAGCTGTCAGCATCGAAAATGCAAAGCTCAATTTAGCTAAAGAAATACCAGCCTGGGATTTTGGTAAAACCGTAGCCGAAGCAGATGAAAAGTGGGAACAGGAACTGCAAAAAATAAAAGTTACAGGCAATGAGGTGAAGAAGGAATTGTTTTACACAGGGCTGTATCATGCCTTTTTACAGCCCAATAATATAGCAGATGTAAATGGAGAATATCCAGGGATAAACTATAACACCGGTCAGGCAAAAGATGGCGTTCAATATTCCACGTTTTCGCTGTGGGACAGCTATAGGGCATCTCATCCGCTATATACCCTAACCCAGCCAGAGCGGAGTGCCGCATTCGTAAACAGTATGCTCAGGCAATATGATGCCTATGGTTATTTACCCATATGGCAGCTCTGGGGGCAAGAGAATTACTGTATGATTGGCAACCATGCCATCCCTGTAATTGTGGATGCTGCTTTAAAAGACCTTAAAGGATTTGATTTGGAGAAAGCTTACGAAGCAGTTAAAAATTCTTCCACCATCGATCATCCCGGATCGCCGTTTAAGGTGTGGGAAAAATACCAGTATATGCCAGAAAATATCCAAAGTCAGTCGGTATCCATTACGCTGGAAATGGCCTATGACGATTGGTGTGTTGCACAGTTTGCAAAAAAGCTCGGCAAGATGGAAGATTACCACCATTTTATGGAACGCTCGGGATATTATAAAAATCTGCACGACAAACAAACTGGATTTTTCAGGGCAAAAGACAGTGAAGGAAAATGGATAGAACCCTTTAGCCCACTTAAATATGGTTCCAATGGAGGCCATCCATTTACCGAAGGAAATGCCTGGCAATATTACTGGTATGTGCCTCAGGACATCAATAACTTAATTCAGTTAACCGGGGGACAGCAGGCTTTTACAGATAAGCTGGATGTCTTTTTTAGCTTGGAAGCAAAGCCGGATGAAGTCAACGGAAATGCCTCTGGATTTATCGGACAATATGCCCACGGTAATGAGCCAAGTCACCATGTGGCTTACCTGTACAATTACGCGGGACAACCCTGGAAAACGCAGTACTATGTCTCTAAAATTGTGAATGAATTGTATAACAATTCTTCCTCAGGATATGCCGGCAATGACGATTGCGGCCAAATGTCTGCTTGGTATGTATTTAGCGCCATGGGCTTTTATCCGGTTAATCCCGTTATGGGAGTTTATGCCATCGGCTCGCCCTCTTTTAAGCAGATACAGTTGCAGCTACCCGGGAAAAAAGTATTCACCATAATCGCAGAACGCGCCTCTGCGCGAAATATTTACATTCAGTCCGCTAAGCTCAATGGCAAGCCTTATTCCTCTTCATTTATTACTCAGGCAGATATTGTAAATGGAGGCGAGTTGGAATTTGTGATGGGGCCAAAGCCCAATAAAATTATAGTTCAAAAAAATTAAATAAAATCCTATGTCAAACCTAAATCAATATAAATACCTGTTCATACCCGCTTTGCTTCTAGTTTTTTTACAAGCGCAGGCCAAAGTAAAACTACCCGCTGTGATCAGTGATTACATGGTGCTTCAGCAAAAAACAGATGCTGCGGTTTGGGGAAAAGCAGCTGCTGGCAAGAAGATCACAATTACCAATACCTGGAACCATAAAACCTATCGAACAGAAGCGGATGCGCAGGGAAACTGGAAAATCCTGATGGCCACACCTTCTTACGGGGGACCTTATGCCATGACCATTTCTGATGGGGAGCCTGTGATCATCATGAACATCTTAATCGGAGAAGTTTGGGTATGTTCAGGGCAGTCAAATATGGAAATGCCTTTGGCCGGATGGGGTAAAATAAAAAATTACCAACAGGAAATTAAGGATGCAAAGTATCCAAAAATCAGGTTGCTCCAGGCGGTACATGTAGCAAGTAATTTACCGCTGGAAGATGCTAAATTAACAACGGTTGGATGGCGACCATGCATTCCTGATTTTGTAGGAGAGTTTTCTGCTGTTGCGTATTTTTTCGCAAGAGAAGTGTATCAAAAAACAGGTGTTCCAATAGGCCTTATTCATACCTCATGGGGCGGCACTATAGCAGAAGCCTGGACGAGTAAAAATACACTTAAAAACATTCCAGATTTTGCAGAAGCTGCCGCTAAAATTGAGGCTGAAGCAACTTCCATCGCAAAGAAGTCAGAGGCCCAGCAGTATATAGACTGGAAAGAAAAATTGATGCAAAAGGATGCCGGTTACAGGAATGGGGAACCAATTTGGTTGTCTAAATCCGTTGATGAATCCTCCTGGATGCAGCTGGCTCAGCCCGGTTATTGGGAAGATACCGTCCTGCCCGATTTCGATGGCGTGGTTTACCTGCGTAAAAAAATAACCTTTCCTCCATCATGGGCAGGCAAACAAGTCAAGCTGAGCCTTGGCACAATTGACGACAATGACATTACTTACTTTGATGGGGAGAAAATTGGTGAAACCGAAGGTTATAATGTCCCGCGTAATTATATCCTCTCCGCAGATAAGGTTACAGCAGGCGCGCACACAATTGCCATCAGGGTTTTTGATGGTGGTAACGGTGGTGGCATTTACGGCGAAAAAAAGGCGCTGGCCTTAATTTGCGACAATGGCGAGCAAATTTCACTGGATGGAAACTGGCTGTATCGTGTTGGCCTGAATTTAAAAGAGGTAGGCCCGCCGCCACCCTTTATGCAATCGGCAAATCGGGCAACGGTGTTGTACAATGCGATGATCAATCCTTTTATACCATACGCCATCCGTGGGGCAATCTGGTACCAGGGAGAAAGTAATGCCGACCGTGCACATCAATATCGAACACTTTTCCCCGCAATGATCAAAGACTGGAGAAGCCATTGGAACCAGGGAGATTTTCCTTTCTATTATGTTCAGCTCGCCAACTATATGAAGGCCGATGCTGAACCCGTAGCCTCAGCATGGGCAGAATTGAGGGATGCGCAACTGCAAACCCTTTCCCTGCCGAATACAGGAATGGCTGTAACCATTGATGTTGGTAATCCAGATGATATACACCCAAAAAATAAACAAGAGGTTGGCCGTCGTCTGGCTTTGATTGCCCTGGCAAAAACGTATAAAAAAAATATTCTCTTTTCAGGCCCTGTATTGGAGGCCCATCAGCTGGAAGGAAATGCCATCCGCCTTACATTTAAATTCAGCGAAGGTGGTTTAAGCGCCAAAGGAGGAGAATTGAAGGGCTTTGCTATAGCAGGTGCAGATCAAAAGTTTTATTGGGCAAAAGCGGTGATAAAAGGCAATCAAATCCTGGTAAGTAATGCCGCCGTTCCAAACCCTGTAGCTGTACGCTATGGCTGGGGAAATAATCCGGAAAGTAATTTATACAATGGCGCTGGTCTTCCAGCCTCGCCTTTTAAAACAGATACCTGGAAAGACCTAACTTTTGATAAGAAATAAACCCGAAATCCCACAATTATCTATCAGCCCTATATCATGCAATTATTAAAAGATAAAATCATATTTCTTACCGGAGGCTCCAAAGGCATCGGCTTTGAATGTGCAAAAAAATATGTTGAGGCGGGAGCAACACTAGCTATCGTTTCTAACGATGATGCTTCCTTGGTACATTGTCAGGAATTGTTTGGCAGCCGGCACACTACTATATCATGCGATGTATCAAATGCTGCCGATGTGGAGAAAGCAATAAATTATACGGTTAAAAAATTTGGCCGGATCGATGCAATTCATAACAATGCAGGCATTGCAAACCCATCAAAACCCTTGCATGATACAACCGCAGAAGAATGGGAAGCTTTATTTAATGTAAACCTTAAAAGTATGTTTTATACCACCAAATTCGGCTTAAAAGACCTTATCGCTTCCGAGGGTTGTATCTTAACCACCAGCAGTTTAGTAGCTGAAATTGGACAGGAGAATCATGCGGCATACACGGCCACAAAAGGCGCCATCAATGCCCTTACCAAGTCTATGGCTTTAGACTACGCAAAATATAAAATAAGGGTAAATGCAGTAGCACCCGCTGGCGTATGGACGCCAATGCTGGAAGAATGGGCAACTGCCCAGGAGAATGCGGCAGAGATTAAAGAATATTTGGATAAAATCCATGCGCTAAATTATTGCCCGGCGGGAGACGTCATTGCAGATGCCTGCGTATTCCTGCTTTCAGATAAGGCCAGGTTTATGACCGGGGTTATCATGCCGGTAAGCGGTGGTGCAGAACTTGGGTACAGACGTAGCAATTAAGACAATATATACATCATGATTATGTTTCAAAATAAAACGATATGTGGCTTGGTCCTCGCCATTTTTCTTCTCGTTAACAGCGCTTTTGCTCAAAATAAATTACGTCTCTGGTATAATCAGCCTGCCCAGAAATGGGAAGAGACCCTAGCTTTAGGTAACGGACGTTTGGGCATGATGCCCGATGGCGGAGTACATCAGGAAAAAATAGTTTTGAACGACATCACCCTATGGTCCGGGGCACCACAGGATGCCAACAATTATGAGGCAAATAAAAGTTTGCCCCAAATTAGAAAGCTAATCCTGGAGGGGAAAAATGAGGAAGCGCAGGAACTGGTAAACCGTGATTTTATCTGCAAAGGACAAGGTTCTGGTGGTACCAATTATGGCTGTTTCCAGGTTCTTGGAGAGCTCCTGATCGATTTTGACTATAAACTTGCCGACAATGTGAGGCCTTTTTTTGGCAACTACCATCGCGAATTGAGTCTTAACAATGCCCTTGCCAGCACGAGTTACAAACTGAAAGATGTCACTTACAAAAGGGAGTACCTCACCAGTTTTGATGATGATGTCAGCATCATCCGCCTAACCGCAGATCAAAAGGGGCAATTGAATTGCAAAATTTCCATCTCCCGCCCTGAAAGATCAGCAACTACAGTTGTAGACCAGGAGCTGCACATGTCTGGACAGCTGGATAATGGCATAGATGGAAAAGGCATGCGCTATTTAACCAGGGTAAAGACAATTCTGGAGGGTGGCACCTTAACAACGGAAAATAACAACCTGGTTATTAAAAATGCAACAAGTGTGCTGATCTATATTGCGGCGGGTACCGACTTTAAAAACCCTGCTTTTAAAACAAAAATGAGCAGGGACCTTAGTACCGCACTAAAGAAGAGTTATGCGGTTGAAAAACAAAACCACATCAGGAATTATCAAAAACTGTTTAACCGTTTAAGCCTCAATATTGGCACTGAGAAGCCAGATGAGGTACCTACAGATCAGCGCCTGGAAAGCTTTCATAAAGATCCGAAAGCAGATAGTGGATTTCCGGTTTTGTTTTACCAGTTTGGACGCTATTTAAGCATTTGCAGTACCCGGGTAGGCCTATTGCCGCCAAACTTGCAGGGCTTATGGGCAAACCAGGTCCACACGCCATGGAACGGAGACTATCACCTGGATGTGAATATCCAAATGAACCAATGGCCTGTGGAGGTCAGTAACCTGTCAGAATTGAACCTCCCGCTTGCTGAGTTGGTGCGTGGTATGGTTAAACCAGGAGAGCGGACTGCAAAGGCTTATTATAATGCAGAGGGTTGGATTGCACATGTCATCACCAACGTGTGGGGTTTTACAGAGCCAGGAGAAAGCGCTTCCTGGGGAGCTTCCAATGCCGGATCGGGTTGGTTGTGTAACAACCTTTGGGACCATTATGCGTTTAGCCTGGACAAAAATTACTTAAAAAGTATTTACCCGATACTCAAAGGATCAGCTCAGTTTTACAGCAGCGCTTTAATCAAGGATCCGGAAACAGGATGGTTGGTTACGGCACCTTCGGTATCGCCAGAAAACAGCTTCTACCTGCCTAATGGTAAAACGGCAAGCATTTCTATGGGCCCCACCATTGACAATCAGATTGTAAGGGAGTTGTTCGGTAATGTAATCCTTGCTGCCAAAACTTTGGGCATTGATCCGGAATTCAGGAAATCATTGCAGGAAAAGTTAAAATCTGTACCTCCGGCAGGAAACATCAGCAAAGACGGACGAATCATGGAATGGTTAAAAGATTATAAGGAAACAGATCCGCAGCATCGCCACATTTCTCATTTGTATGGCCTTTATCCCGCTTCTTTAATTACCACAGCTAAAACCCCGGAACTTGCAGCAGCTGCAAAAAAATCGCTGGATGTGAGAGGTGACGATGGGCCAGGCTGGTCTATTGCTTATAAGTTGTTGTTTTGGGCAAGGCTGCACGATGGTGCACGCTCCTATAAATTACTAACTGAGTTGCTTAAACCAACAACCAGAACCGATATTAATTATGGTGCCGGTGGCGGTATTTATCCAAACTTACTTGCTGCGGGCCCTCCTTTTCAAATTGATGGTAACTTTGGCGGTACCGCAGGTATTGCTGAAATGCTGATCCAAAGCCATGAGGATTATGTGGAGTTTTTGCCTTCCGTTCCTGATTTATGGAAAGCTTCCGGAGCGGTAAAAGGGATGCGTGCCCGTGGAAATTATACGGTAGATTTTGCCTGGAAAGACGGTAAAGTCACGAGTTATAAAATTACTTCCCCAAAACCAACCCAATTGAAAGTTAAGATCAATGGATCTATAAAAAAAGTTACATCAACAGTCATATAACCCATACCTAAAATGAAATTGAAGGTCAGCATACTCTTATTTACTTTTCTCGCTTTTCTTAAACCCGTCTCCGCAATAGTTTTGCCATATGGTAAAGTAGGGAAAATCATATACGACCTTAAATCCGGGACTTATGATGTTTTTGATGGGCAGGTCCAAGTTTTACGCGGAGGGTTTTCTTCGGCCAGGAATTACGAAAAGCTATTGATCTCTAAAGAATATGGTCAGGCAAGTTATGCCAAAGAAAGTATTAAAGATGCTTTTGGACCAGGTACAAAACACATAGTTGTATTGAAACATGCAGGTTGGCCAGATATGAAACAGGTATTTTACACCTACCCTGGACGGTCTTATTTTCTCTGTGAAGTAGCAATACAGGGTGGCAATTTGCAAAGTAACCAGCTTATCCCACTTCAAGGCAACATCCTTTCTATGGGAAATCCAGGTTTGCTAACCAGCTTGTTTGTCCCTTTTGATAATGACGCATTTATCCGGTACGATACGAAGATATTGAACCCAGGTGCCGAAAATATCAGCTCGGAAGTTGGCGCTCTTTACAACAATACATCGCGGAAGGGGATTGTAACAGGATCTGTAACACATGAGGTGTGGAAAACAGGGGTAAGAACCTGGAGAGACGATAATGATGTGCTCTCTATGGGCGTAACTACGGGCTATACGGCCAGGGACTTAACCCGGGACCAATTGCCGCATGGGGCAATCAGTGGGAGGAGCATTCTTTCTGCAAGGGTTTTCTTTGGCGCCTTTACAGACTGGCGGAGGGGTATGGAAGATTATGCAAAGGCCAATCGTTTGGCAGAACCACCAATTGTATTTAAATGGGATAAACCAACACCTGTTGGCTGGAATAGCTGGGGTGTAATTCAAGATAAAATCTCCTACGACAAAGCAACAAAGGTGGTGGATTTCTTTGCGGATGATTTAAAAGGCTTTAGGAATGGCGGCACAGCTTATGTAGACCTGGACTCTTATTGGGATATGATGCTTAACGGCGGACTGGAAGGTGATTACTCAAAACTCAAAGCATTTGCCGACTATACTAAAAAGAGGGGGTTAAAACCCGGTGTTTATTGGGCGCCGTTTACGGATTGGGGTTTTAACTCCGGTGGAAACAGAAGAGCGGAAGGCGGACAGTATAACTTCGCCGAGCTATGGACAAAAGTAGGCCATGGCTACCATGATTTTGATGGCGCAAGAGCCCTGGATCCTACCCATCCGGGAACGCAGCAGAGGATAAAGCTGGTGATCGGTAAACTAAAAGAATGCGGGTTTGAGATGATTAAAATCGACTTTCTTGGCCATGCTGCTGCAGAGTCTGATCATTTTTATGATCCTGCTGTTAAAACCGGCATGCAGGCGTACAAGGTGGGCATGGAATACCTGATCAAACAATTGGATAGTAAAATGCTGGTTTACGCTGCCATATCTCCTAGTATGGCTTCTGGTAGGTATATCCATGCAAGAAGAATTGCCTGTGATGCTTTTAAATCGATAAACGATACAGAATATACCTTAAATAGTCTGACGAATGGCTGGTGGCAAACCTGGTTATATGATTACCTGGATGCAGACCATGTTGTTTTCAACGATGCCTCAGCGGGAGAGAATGTAGCAAGAATGCTTTCGGCTTTCGTAACAGGTTCCGTGTTACTGGGAGATGATTTTTCAACTGCTGGTCCATGGACGGAAGGGGTAAAAAGATTGGTTCAAAATCCGGCTTTGCTGGAGCTCATCAAAGATGGAAAAAGCTTTATACCGGTTGAAGGAAATAAAGGGCAGCAAGCCTCAGAATTATTTATAAAATCGGTTAAAAACGTACATTACCTGGCTATTTTTAATTATAGTAAAGCGCCTAAAAGCTTTCCGCTATCGCTTAAAAAGCTTGGTCTTTCTACAAAAGTAAACTGGTCTGCAGTAGACCTGATCAGTAAAAAATCAGCGCTGTTTTCTGAACAAACTACTATTGAAGTGCCAGCAGGAAATGCCAGGATTTTTAAGCTTACTTTGCCACCTGCAATTTCTGACCAATTTTAATTCCTTCATCTGCAAGGTTGTTTAAGGCTTTAAGCTCCTCAACAGTTAGGTTATAGCGCTTAGAGATGTTGTATAAGGTATCGCCCTTTGCAACGGTGTAAAACTGCACGCTGCTGCCGGGAACCACTACTGTTTCTACCTTTTTAACCTTTGAGGTGGTATCTGTAATGATGACCTGTTTGGAGGGAGGAACTTCTACTGGTGTAAATTTCTTGGTTTCTTTAGGAATGTTGGCATTGATTTCAGTAAATACCCTGTCCTCCCGAATGATTTTCTGTCTTTCAGTTTCCGATTGGTCATATTGATACAACTGATACTTTTCAATGACGTTGATCAATAGGTCAGGATATTTAGGATTGGTGGCATAACCCGCTTGTTTTAGCCCCAGGGCCCAGTTTTTATAGTCGTTTTTATCGAGTTCAAACAGGGCACTGTATCTTTTTCTTTTTAAAAAGTTTGAATGGTCTTTATACGATTCACGGGCATCCTTATATACCCTGAAACAATCGTTCTGCTGATCGTCATCTTTATAATAACCTTTCCCTTTCCAGTCAGAGGTGCATTTGATGCCAAAGTGGTTGTTGGCATATTTTGCAAGGCTGCTGTTGCCACTCCCAGACTCCAGGATGCCCTGAGCTAGCGTAATACTTGCGGGGATGCCAAAGGCATTCATTTCTTCGATGGCTACACCTTTAAACTGATCTATATAGGTCAATGTGGTATAACTTTTTATATCAGGATTGTTCTTGTTGGCGGCTTTTTCAATCTGCTTGTTGTTTTTGCTGTATTTCCTGGTACCGCAAGAACTCAAAGCAACAACGGCAATTAAAAGTAATAGGCTGTATCTCATACTTAATTCTTTCTAATCACAAATAAACCATCCCTTACCGGTAAAATCATTTTTTCTACGCGTGAATCTGAGGCAATCTTGTCATTAAATGAAGTGATATTTTTGGTGTCTTTATCTTGTGTGGTATTCAAAACCTTACCACTCCAAAGCACATTGTCTACAATAATTAATCCACCCGGCCTTACCCGATCAAAGATCAGGTCGTAATACAGGCCATTATTCTTTTTGTCCGCATCAATAAAAACCAGGTCAAATACCTCATTGAGCTCAAGCACTGTTTCTGTGGCATTGCCAATAATATACTTAATTTGCTCATTGTATGGCGACTGTGAAAAGTTATGGCGTACCATATCTTCAAGCTCCTGGTTGATGTCCAGCGTATAAATCAGACCATTTGTAGCTAAGCCTTCTGCCAGGCATAAGGTAGCATAACCGGTAAATGTTCCAATTTCAAGAATGCAGGCAGGGTTTATCATTTTGCTCAGCATGCTCAGTACTCGGCCCTGGTAATGTCCCGAGAGCATTCTTGGCATCAGCACTTTAAGATTAGTTTCCCGGTCAATTTTTTTCAGCAGTTCCGGTTCTGGCTCACAATATTTGAGCAGGAGGTCCTGCATGTCGTCGTTAATTATGCTCATAAGTACTTATACTCCATGTTTTAAACGGCTTACTTCCATGTAATATTGTAGTATAAGTGTAGCGGCAATAATGTCCACACGTTTTTTGTCACGGCGTGCGCTTTTGTTTAAACCGCTTTCCATTACTGTTTCCTGGGCCAGTTTAGAAGTAAAACGCTCATCTATCCAATGTTGAGGAATGTGGGGGAAATTCTTTTTTAAGAGCGTAGAAAAGCCTTTTACATGCGGTGCAGATTCTGAAGGTGAACCATCCATCTGTTTTGGATCACCAATTACAAAAGCCTCTACTTGCTCTGTAAGCAGGTATTTTTTCAAGTATTCCAAAATATCTTTAGGGTGTACATTGTCAAGCCCGGTTGCAATAATTTGCATAGGGTCAGTTACGGCAATGCCGATCCGTTTAGTTCCGTAATCAAAAGCAAGAATTCGAGGCATACTGCTGTATTTTGGTCAAAATTACATAAAATGAATGAATATTATTCCCATAATGAGGCAATAGCAATCCCTCAATAACTAATGCCTACATTTGATTATGAGTTTTTTAACAGCTGAGTGGCGTAAATTGGCAATTGCTAACTATGCAATAGATAAAGATATATTATTACCGTATTTACCCGCTGGTACAGAGCTGGACCTGTGGAAGGGTGTGTGTTATGTAAGTTTAATTGGCTTTTTGTTCAAGAACACAAAATTGTTGGGTATCAGGGTACCTTTTCATTCTAATTTTGAAGAAGTCAATCTTCGCTTTTATGTAAAGAGGAAAGAAGGAGCGGAATGGAAAAGAGGGGTTGTTTTTATTAAAGAGATAGTTCCAAAATATGCACTGTCTTTTATCGCCAATACATTTTATAACGAAAATTATGTTTCCATGCCTATGCGCCACGTCTGGAATGAAGATAGCGGAAATCTCACGGTTTCTTATCTTTGGCGGCTTAAGAAACACTGGCAAAGTATTCGTGTAGTTGCAGATGCTATAGCTTCACCTATTGAAGAGCATAGCGAAGCTGAATTTATAACCGAGCATTATTGGGGGTACGCCAGATGTAATGCAACGAAAACGAATGAATACGAGGTTAGGCATCCCAGATGGCAGCAATATAAAGTAAATAGCTTTCAGATTATAACAGACTTTGGGTTGAATTATGGCACAGACTTTGAATTTTTAAATCAGCAGCAACCGGTGTCCGTTATGCTTGCAGAGGGGTCTGAAATCTCTGTGGAGCATAAGAAGGTGATAGCAGGTAAATAAACCTCCCAAGGATAACCGCCTAACATGAAAGATCTTTGGCCACCTAAAAACTAAAAAGAAAGGATAAAAATGAAAGGTGATAGATTGTACCATATGGCTTTAAAGGAGGCTTCAAAAGATGATGCCGATTTGGGTCGTGCATTTGATCTACTTGAAAAGGCAAAAGATAAAAATAATCCTATGGCTATTTATGCTCTTGCAACTTGGTATCTATTTGGAAAGTTTGTTGATGAAGATCATGAAAAGGCATTTGAGTTGTTTTTACAGGCATCACAAGAGAATCATATTGAGGCGTGTTTTGATCTAGCTAAATGCTATGAAGAAGGAACTGGCGTAGCAAAAAGTTTAAACAATGCCTTCGAAAATTATACGCGTGCTGCACTACTAGGTGACCGCCAGGCAGTATATGAAGTAGGAAGATGTTACTATTATGGTATTGGTGTGGGGAAAAATGAAAAACTAGCCAACTTATGGTTAGACATAGCTTCATATTATGGAATAAAAGATTAGGTGTTCTTACTACTCACTAAACTTGGTTTGTTCACTACCTATTCACACAATTCCGTCATGGCTTAAACGAAGCCCCAACATTGTTGGGCTATAAATATATTACTTTAAAGTTAAATCTAGGCCTGCTTATGGACTGTTGGTAGATTAATAGTAGTAACGTACGAATAACGACCCAGGCAATAGTACAGAGAGCCCACAGCAAACCCAGAGCAAACGCACAGAAAGCCCACACACCGTATGCGTTTTGTATGGGTTTTCTATGCCTTTGCTTTGCCTTTAGTCTGCTTTTTATCCGGTCCTGGCTGGTTGCTGCCTTATATATGTTTTGTACCCGTAGAACTATGTCTTCGCTGTCAATGAAGATGAAATTTTTCATGAACCATAGAAATGTGATAATCCTGTCTTGATCGTAATCGTGTTAGAGCCTTTAAAGTATTTTTGTGTAAAACAGAAGTTTATTCTTAGAAATCAGTGATTATCAATTCGAGCGTAATAAATAATAAAAGATGGACTCGAGGAAGAAGTTGGGAAAGCATACTGGAATATAAGAGGCTAATTTGTGAAGCAAGATAAGAAAAATATAGAAGAAATGGTACCATTGTAAATTATCGCAATGCGCATTACCGTAATGCACATTGCGATAAATGAATTTAAGAAATAAGGTTACTTATTTCCTTTTGCCCAGGCGTCTTTTAAACCTACGGTTTGGTTGAACACCAAATTTTCCGGAGTAGAATCTGTATCTAAACAGTAATAGCCTTTACGGATAAACTGGTAACGTGCATTGATGTCGGCATTTGCAAGATAAGGTTCAATGTAAGCCTGTTTAATTACCTTCATGCTGTTGGGGTTCAGGTAATCTTTAAAATCACCCTCTTCGCTGTCTGGCGCTTCAACTGTAAATAGGCGGTCGTACACCCTAATCTCTGCAGTTTTTGCCGCTGCGGTGCTTACCCAATGAATGGTTCCTTTTACATTGATGCCACTGGTATCTTCTCCGCTTTTAGATTCAGGGATATAACTGCAGTGGATTTCAGTTACATTACCTTCTTCGTCTTTAACAAAGGAGTCACATTTTACAATGTAAGCATGTTTTAAGCGTACCATAGCACCTGGAGCCAGCCTAAACCATTTCTTGGCCGGCTCTTCCATAAAATCTTCTCTTTCTATCCAGAGCTCACTGCTAAAAGGAATTTCCCTGGTACCCGCATTGGCTTCCACATCAGGGTTATTCTCGCCAATTAGGATTTCTGTTTGACCTGCAGGATAGTTGCTGATCACCATTTTAATAGGATCCAGGACCGCCATTACACGGCTGGCTGTTTTATTCAGATCTTCACGGATACAAAATTCCAGTAAACTCAACTCAATCAGGTTTTCTCTTTTGGCAATCCCGATGCGTTCACAAAACTCCCGGATACTTGCCGGGGTGTAACCACGTCTTCTCAATCCGCTAATGGTAGGCATGCGCGGATCGTTCCAGCCGCTTACCGTGTTTTCATTAACCAGCTGTAAAAGTTTACGCTTACTCATGACCGTATAGGTTAGGTTTAAGCGTGCAAACTCATATTGGTGAGAAGGGAAAATGCCCAGCTTCTCGATAAACCAATCGTACAATTCCCGGTGTGATACATATTCCAAAGTACAAATGGAATGCGTAATGGTTTCGATGCTATCGCTTTGTCCGTGGGCAAAATCATACATCGGATAGATGCACCATTTGCTGCCCGTACGGTGATGATCTGCATGTTTGATACGGTAAATTACCGGATCGCGCATAATCATATTAGGGCTGGCCATATCTGCTTTGGCACGCAACGTACAAACCCCATCTCCAAATTCACCGGCCTTCATGCGGGTAAAAAGGTCAAGGTTCTCTGCTACACTGCGGCTTCGGTACGGACTGTCTGTGCCGGGCTCTGTAGGTGTGCCTTTTAGTTGTGCAATTTCTTCGGCAGAGCTATGGTCTACATATGCTAAGCCCTGCTCAATAAGTTGAACAGCGAAATCATATAAAGTGTCAAAGTAATCAGAAGTATACAGCTCGTTTTTCCATTGAAAACCCAACCATTTTATATCTGCCTGTTGACTATCTACATATTCTGTTTTTTCCGTTACCGGATTGGTGTCATCAAATCTAAGATTGGTGTAACCACCATATTTTTGGGTTAAACCAAAGTTAAGGCAAATGGCCTTTGCATGGCCAATGTGCAAATAGCCATTTGGTTCCGGTGGAAAGCGGGTAATTAAGGTCTCGTATTTTCCACTATTTAAATCGTTTTCAATGATCTCTTCAATAAAGTTCAATGATCTTTCCTCACTCATAAAAACTGCAAATTTAGTTGTCAAAGTTAATATAAAACGGCTAATTTACTTACATTTACCCTAGCTAAGTATAAATTATGGACAATACGCTAAACAGGCCCATTAGAGTTTTGGTGGCCAAAGTTGGTTTGGACGGACACGACAGAGGGGCGAAAGTAATTGCCACTTCGCTGCGGGATGCTGGCATGGAGGTGATCTATACCGGACTGCGCCAAACGCCTGAAATGGTGGTGAATACCGCCTTACAGGAAGATGTTGATGCCATTGGGATTTCTATTTTATCAGGGGCGCACATGACTGTTTTTCCAAAAATTATTGCCGTGATGAAAGAAAAGCAATTGACAAACGTTTTGCTAACAGGAGGTGGGATTATCCCGGACGCCGATATTAAAAAGCTTCAGGAATTGGGAGTTGGGGAATTATTTTCCCCAGGCACCACGATGATGACTATTGTGGAATACATTAAGGCCTGGGTTTTAGAACATAGACAATTTTAAATATGGATTACCAAAATATTAAAGCTGAACAGAAAGATAGCTTGTTGTATGTAACGATCAACAGGGCAGAAAAATTGAACGCACTAAATAAGGCCACCCTGCTGGAGCTGGCGGATGTTTTCTCGGGCGTAACTTTAAATGAGGAGATCCGTGGTGTAATTTTAACAGGAGCCGGTGAAAAAGCATTTGTTGCCGGGGCGGATATTTCTGAATTTGCACAGTATACCGTAGAAGAAGGAGAGCAATTGTCCCGTACAGGCCATGCCGATGTTTTTGATGCCATAGAAAACTGTCCAAAACCGGTAATTGCGGCCATCAATGGCTTTGCACTTGGTGGTGGTTTGGAGCTTGCCATGGCTTGCCACATCCGCATCGCCGCTGATACCGCTAAATTGGGCCTGCCGGAAGTAACTTTAGGTTTAATTCCGGGATACGGAGGTACACAACGCTTAACACAGTTGGTGGGTAAAGGAAGGGCTTTTGAAATGATTGCTACCGCAGATATGATTTCTGCATCAAAAGCAGAAGAAATTGGCCTTGTAAATTATTGTGTGCCGGCGGCAGCGCTTTTACAAAAAGCAGAAGAGCTGTTCCAAAAAATTCTTCTTCGTGCCCCGCTTGCTGTAGCTGCTGCCATTACCGCAACCAATGCGGCAGTGAAAAAAGATGTTGATGGATTTGAAGTAGAGATCAAAGAATTTGGGTCTTGCTTTGGCACAGCAGATTTTAAAGAAGGCGTAAATGCCTTTCTGGAAAAGAGAAAGCCGCGGTTTAACGGTAAATAGTGTGGAAAAAATTTCCCATTAATTTTATTTTAGCTATCTTTAAAGCCTGAATATCATTTGAACCTTTTGATGTATGAGAAAAATTTTAATTGTTGACGATGAAGTAAACATCGGTCTGCTTCTTTCTAAATTTTTAACTAGAAACGGGTTTATTGTGGATACAGTAACGAGCGGTGTCAGCGCATTAGAATGCTTATCAAAAGTTCGTTATGATCTTGTACTTTGCGATTATAGACTCGACGACACTGATGGTAAAGAAATGCTGGTCAAGATTAAAGAATCTTATCCTAGTACAGGCGTCATCATCATTACAGGTTATTCAGACATTAAACTTGCAGTTCAGCTCATTAAACTCGGCGCTTACGATTACATCACAAAGCCTTTATACCCGGATGAAATTCTGAATACCATCAATAAAGCAATTGAAACCCAGAATGCTTTAAATGATCATAAGGCACACAATTCAAGTGCAGAGCAGCCTAAAGAAAAAGCAACAAAACAGGCCTATAATCAGGATTCAAATTTTGTTGCCGGACAAAGTAATGCTTCAAAAGAATTGTTGAAGCAAATCCAGCTGGTGGCTCCTACTTCTTACAGCGTAATCTTAACTGGAGAAAGTGGTACCGGGAAAGAATCTGTTGCTAAAGCCATACATTTAAATAGTCCAAGAAAGGACAGTCCTTTTATAGCGATGGATTGTGGTTCCTTAACCAAAGAACTGGCAGGAAGCGAGTTTTTTGGACATGAAAAAGGCTCTTTTACTGGTGCGCTTTATACTAAAATTGGTCATTTTGAAATGGCTAATGGAGGAACATTGTTTTTGGACGAAGTTGGTAACCTTTCATACGATATACAGGCCGCACTTTTGAGGACGGTGCAGGAGCGCAAAATCAAGAGGATTGGAAGCACGAAGGAAATAGATCTTGATGTAAGAATTATTGTTGCAACCAACGAAAACCTTTCCAATGCGATCCAAAAGGGAAAATTCAGGGAAGATCTTTACCATCGTTTTAATGAGTTCTCTATTAGCTTACCGCCGCTTAGCCAGAGAGGGAAAGACATCCTGGTATTTGCGAATACCTTTCTGGATTTCGCAAATCAGGAATTAGGAAAAAATGTGCTGGGCTTTTCTGAAGAAGTGGAAGAATGTTTCCTGACTTACAACTGGCCTGGAAATGTACGCGAACTAAAGAATGTGGTAAGGAGAGCTACGCTGCTTACGGAAACCGACGAGATCCAGCTTAAAGCTTTGCCCTTAGAGATTTCTACCTATGCCAAGGCTTCAGCCATAGAAGTTTCGATCAGTAAAATAGAGAAACCGAGGGACTTAAAAAATGCCGCGCTTGAAGCAGAATATGAGGCTATTTTGAAGGTGCTTAGAGAGGTTAACTTTAATAAAACGAAAGCGGCAAAGATTTTGAACATTGACAGAAAAACGCTTTACAATAAAATGAAAGCCATTAATCTGGACACTTAATCTTTCCATATGTCAATATTCTCCTACAAACAGCGAAATAATATCAACCTGGTTATTATTATTGCCCTTGGCTGTTTGATTGCATATTCTTTGCAAGGAGTATTTGGCTCTATATTGAGTACCCTTGTACTTTACACCATACTTAGGCCGGGATACATCTACCTTGCTGAGCATAAAGGAATAAATAAGCAGCTTGCGGCAATTTTACTGCTTTTTATATCCATTGTTTTGATTATCCTTCCTTTTTATGGATTGAGCACAATGGTATTGAGCAAAATTACCGAGCTGCAAAACGACCATATTTATTTTCAGAACCTGATCTTTAAGTTAAAGCACCTCATCCCTGTGGGTGAAGAGGTGCAGGGCCTGATTGAGGAAGGCATTAGAAAAGCCGGAGTTTGGGCTACAGAGTTATTCCCTTCGTTAATTTCAGGGGCTTTTAACATTGTACTTGGTCTCTTACTGATGTATTTTCTGCTGTATTTTATGTTGGTGGAACGGGAGAAGTTTGAGTCTTCGCTGGTAAAATACGCACCCTTCAGAGAACAGAATTCGCACAGGTTTGCAGAGCAAATGCGCGATACGACTTACGCAAATGTGGTTGGACAAGGACTGATTTGTATGGTACAAGGTTCGCTTGTGAGCCTCTCCTTTTTTGTACTGGGTTATAACGATCCTGTTTTTTGGGGAATTATTACAACGTTCATTTGTTTTGTCCCGATTCTGGGGCCTCCTATTATATTTGTGCCTGCCGCCCTCATGCAAATTGCCGCCGGAAACGAGTTTGCCGGATGGGCAATGCTGGTATTTGGCTTTGTGGTAATTATAAACATAGATAATGTACTTAGGTTCATCATCGCCAAAAAAGTTGGTAACATCCATCCCATCATTACCGTTATCGGCGTTGTGATCGGTATTCCGCTTTTTGGCATCCTGGGCCTGGTCTTTGGGCCTTTACTCTTGTCTTATTTCATACTACTGATTAAAATATATGAAACAAGTGCAATGGCTTCAGAAAGATTGGAAAGAATTAAAACAATTTCTGAATCAGAAGGGTTATAATTACGAATAATTTCTTAGTGTTGTACAAAGAAACTTTAACATTAAAATTTAAAATCATGAACGACAACTCAAAAGTATTGATAGGTTTATTAGCTGGTTTAGCAGCAGGCGCTGCATTAGGATTATTATTTGCACCAGATAAAGGTACTGAAACCAGAGACCGCTTGAGCCAGTCTTTAAAAGACCTTGGAGAAACGATTAAAGATAAGGCTGTAGATGAGATCAATCACCTGGCAAGTTTAAAAGACAAGGTAGTAGATTCTGTGAAAACTAAATTCAGGACCGAGGAAGAAGAGTTTGCTGACGATGTTGAACATGCGTAAGCTTTGTTAATTATAAATTATGCAGGAGAATAAAGAAAAAAGCATTGATGAACTTGTGTCTGATGCTAAAGCCTATTTGGAAGCCAGGGTAGAATATACCCGTTTGTATCTTGTGGAAAAAGTATCCAGAGCATTTGCTGATCTGGTTACCAATGCTGCTGTAATTATTTGTTTTACACTTGCATTTTTATTTGCTACAGTTACGCTGGCCTTATATTTATCAGACGTTCTGGGTAGCTATACTAAAGGATTTGGCAGTGTTTCCCTCATCTACCTGGCATTGGCACTTATTGTCTATTTTACAAAGGATAAATACATTGAAAAGGGGATCACCAATTTTGCGATCCGTAAATATTTTGATAAACTAGCTGATAAGGAGGAGGACGAAAATGAAAAGGTATAACATTAATAACCTTGAACAGCTGCATGAAAGAATTGTGAGCCTAAAGGTAGATTATACGTTGAAAGGTGATTATCTTAAAAATGATGCTAAAAACTATGTAAGGCAGTTTAGTCCTGGAAACCTGATTAAGAAATACGCTACACCTTCTGCATTCTTAAAAGTTGACGACAAATTTAACATTAGCAGTTCAATCATGTCATTGGTACTGCCTGTAATCATGAACAGTACCTTGTTTAGAGGCTCTGGATTCATTACCAAGGCATTGGTTGGCTTAGCGACCAGTAAGGTAGGAAAAACGCTTGACGCAGAGCACTTGTCTGGAATTTTTAATTCCGTTAAATCTCTTTTTAGCGGAGCAAAGAAAAAGAAAGATAAACCAGTAGGCTATGTTGATTATGGCATTCCACCAGATAGTGAAACGTATTAATCTATATGATACAAAAAAAGGAAGCCCAGCGGCTTCCTTTTTTTGTATCTAGAATTAAAGGGTAGTTTGAATCTTTAGCTCTTTTAATTGTTTATCGTCTATCGTAGATGGGCTATCAATCATCACATCTCTGCCCGAATTGTTTTTAGGGAAAGCAATAACATCACGGATGCTGTCCAGGCCGGCGAAAATAGAGCATAACCTGTCAAATCCGAATGCAATACCACCATGAGGTGGCGCGCCAAATTCAAAAGCATCCATTAAAAATCCAAATTGCTTTTGCGCTTCTTCTGCAGAAAAGCCCAGGTGTTTAAACATTAATGCCTGTAAAGTCCTGTCGTGGATCCTGATTGATCCGCCACCAATTTCGGTTCCGTTCACCACCATGTCATAAGCATTGGCACGTACTGCTCCGGGATCGGTATCCAGCATGGCAATGTCTTCTGGTTTAGGAGATGTAAATGGGTGGTGCATAGCGTGGTAGCGGCCACTTTCTTCGTCCCATTCTAACAACGGAAAATCCAATACCCACAGCGCACTAAATACATTTTTATCTCTTAACCCCAAACGGTTACCCATTTCCAGACGCAGTTCGCTCAATTGCTTACGCACCTTATCTGTTGTGCCAGCCATAATCAGGATTAAGTCGCCTGGTTTAGTGTCAAATGTAGCCGCCCATTTAGCAAGTTCTTCTTCACCATAAAATTTATCTACAGATGATTTTATGGTTCCATCTTCATTGTGTCTGCAGTAGATTAATCCTGTAGCGCCAATTTGTGGACGTTTTATAAAATCGGTAAGCTCATCCATTTGCTTCCGGGTATAATGTGCACATCCATCAGCTTTAATACCAATTACAAGCTCTGCATTGTCAAATACCGGGAAAGAATGCCCTTTAACCAGGTCTGTTAATTCAACAAAAGCCATGTCAAAACGGGTATCTGGTTTATCTGAACCATACAAGCGCATGGCATCAGCATACTGCATTCTTGGCACCTCTGGTAAATCAAAACCTTTTATGTCTTTAAACAGTGTGCGGATCAGGCCTTCAAAAGTATTTAGGATGTCTTCCTGTTCAATAAAAGACATCTCGCAGTCTATTTGTGTAAATTCAGGTTGGCGGTCTGCACGCAAATCTTCATCTCTAAAACACTTTACAATTTGAAAATAACGGTCAAATCCCGATACCATCAACAATTGCTTAAAAGTTTGCGGAGACTGTGGCAATGCATAAAACTCGCCATTGTTCATTCTGCTTGGAACAACAAAATCCCTTGCACCTTCTGGTGTAGATTTAATTAATACAGGTGTTTCTACTTCAATAAAGTTCAGGTCATCTAAATAACGACGAACAGCCTGCGCCATTTTATGTCTTAACACCATATTGTTTCTAACAGGATTGCGTCGCAAATCCAGGTAGCGGTATTTCATTCTTAAATCGTCTCCTCCGTCTGTATCGTCCTCAATCATAAATGGAGGCAGTTTTGCCGCATTCAGGATTTCCAGGTCAGAAACTTTTATTTCTACTTCTCCTGTTGGTATTTTAAGGTTTTTATTAGAGCGTTCTACAACCAGTCCGCTTACTTTGATTACAAATTCACGGCCTAAACCCCTGGCAGCTTCACACAGATCTTTATTATCATCCATGTTAAATACCAATTGAGTAATTCCATAGCGGTCGCGGATGTCAATAAAAGTCATTCCACCCAGGTCTCTGGATTTTTGTACCCAGCCACATAAAGTAACCTGTTCTCCTAAATTCCCGATCGTTAAAGCACCGCAAGTTGTTGTTCTTAACATTATTAAAAAGTATTAGGGCGCAAAAATATTCATTTTGAGCCACATATTGTAACCACAAGTCATTTTACTTCTACATTGGGAAAGTAATTTCAGTTATTTTGCCTGCTGATGCAACATCTAAAAAATACAGGGGTCTTATAGACGAACAATTAAATATTTGGAAGCGGTATACATAGATAAGCACGCAGACCTTGTTAATGAATGTAAACAAGGCGGGCGTAAGGCACAATTTGAACTTTACAAATTGTATGCAAAGGCTATGTATAATGTTGCTGTTAGAATTGTAAATCACAATGGGGAGGCAGAGGATGTATTGCAGGATGCGTTTTTAGATGCTTTTACCAGAATTGGTACATTTAGACAGGAGACTACTTTTGGATTATGGCTTAAACAAATCGTAATCAATAAAAGTATCAACCAGCTCCGGAAACGTAAGGTAGAATTGCTGAGTTTGGATGGTATAGAAATAGCAGAAGATGTTGAAAATGAGGCCAGCGATATTGACTATAAGGTTAATGAAATAAAGGAGGCGATGGGGAAACTTCCTGACGGATACAGGGTGGTATTGTCTTTGTATTTATTTGAAGGCTATGACCATGAAGAGATTTCGCATATCCTTCAAATTTCGGAAAATACCTCACGTAGCCAATATATGAGGGCCAGGATAAAATTAAATAGCTTATTAGAAAAGAGAGGAGTATGAGATGAGCAAGAAATTGGAAGAGTACATTAAAACGAATAGAAAGTCATTTGATTTAGAATCGCCGTCTGATGAATTATGGGAAAGGATTTCATCAGGTTTAAATCAGCAACCTAAGCCAAAAACGTTCAATTTAAAAATATGGCTGGGTATTGCGGCTTCAATTGCGGTTATATTGGGAATAAGTCTGATTGTACTAACAGCACGCAAGCCGCAAAACATAGAAATTGCTGACGTAAATCCGGCCGATGCAAAAATGGAAATGCGGTTTGCGGGTTTGATAGAGCAAAAGAAGGACAGTTTACAGGTCTTTGCCAAACAAAACCCCAGATTATATTCGCAGTTTAGCCGGGACCTCAATAAGATGGATGCAGATTATGACCGCTTAAAGAGGGAATTGCAGCACAGCCCTAATCAACAACTTATTGTGCAGGCGATGGTAAAAAACCTGGAGTTTCAACTTCAGCTCATTAGTCAGCAACTTTGTATTATTAATCAGGTAAATGAGGCCAGAGGGGAGAAACAAATATGAAAAAGCTGGCAGGATTTTTTGCATTGTTGTTGTGTTTTGTAAGTATTGCGACTGCACAAACGGCTATTGATGAGTTTAAAGTATCCATAGAAAAACTGGCTAAGAATATCACTAAAAATGTAGAGCAAATTAGGCTTGATGCAGAACAGTTTCCTGACCTGGATGAAGATGAGCCCGTACTGTCTAAAACCATCAGCAAAACATTTGGGGTAAAAAATTCGGATAAGATTGTTGTTAATAACCAGTATGGATCTGTTGTAGTTAAAATATGGGATAGGAATGAAGTGAAGGCCGATGTTTTAATTAAAGCTTACAGCGGAAGCCAGGAAGCCGCAAGAAAATTACTGGATGAAGTTTCTATAGATGCCTTTAAAACGAATGGCCAGGTGTCATTTAAAACAAAAATGGAACAGAACAACGATAACTGGGGGCGTGGGATAAGAAATGGCAAGAAATGGCAAAGGGAACTTCGGATAAATTATATCATTTATATGCCAGCACCCAATGCTCTGGATATATTTCAAACTTATGGCAATATCGTCATGGATGATTTTTGTTCCAGCCTTTATATTAAGTTGCAATATGGAGATTTCAGTGCAGATCAATTGAAACACATCAATAATTACTTTGACATTCAATACGGCAGTGCCAAAATTGGTAAAATTAATTCAGGTACATTTAAGCAGCAGTATGGTGGGGGCTTAAATATCGGATCTGCTGAGAAACTTGTTGTTAACGCCCAGTATGCCGCTGTAAACGTTGGACGACTTAACGGGAATGGGAAGTTTGAGATCCAATACAACAGGCTTAGTATTGCAGAACTACATAATGGCTGTAAAGAACTCCTTGTAAATAGTCAATATGGAAATGTATCACTGGGTTTTAGTGATCGATACCATGCAAACTTTGATGTACAGACCAATTATGGCTCTTTTAAGAGCGCTGGTTCTGCTATAAATTCAGAAGTGCAAAACCTTAGGGATACCTTTTCCAAAAACTTTAGCGGAAAAATAGGCAACGGAGGCTCGGCCCTGGTTAAAGTAACGTCCAGTTATGGATCTGTTGTTTTCCGGTAAAAATTAAAACTAAAACTAAGCAAAGCTTGTTGGATAATTCAGCAGGCTTTTTTTACCTTAGCGGGCTTAGCTGATGATATGGAATTTTTTAGTACCCCCGAAGCCTGGATATCCCTTTTTACCTTAACTGTTTTAGAAATTGTTCTTGGTATTGATAACATTGTTTTCATTTCCATTCTTTCGGGCAAGCTTCCGGCCGAGCAGCAAAACAGGGCCAGAAAGTTAGGTCTTGGACTGGCCATGATTACACGTGTGCTGTTGCTGCTTTCTTTAAGCTGGGTAATGAGCTTAACCTCACCCTTGTTTAATATAGGGGATTGGATAAGCTTGGATAATAAGGAATGGCTGGATAAACTGGCAATTTCTGGCAGAGACCTGATCCTGATTGTTGGAGGTTTATTTTTAATTTATAAAAGTACACATGAAATACACCTGAAGCTGGAAGGCGAAGAAGAGGAAGAAGGAAAAGTAAAAGTCCATTCTTTTGCAGGCGTAATTATCCAGATCCTTATCCTGGATATTGTTTTCTCCCTGGATTCTGTGATTACAGCGATTGGAATGGCAGAGCATGTAGAAATAATGATTGCTGCGGTAGTTATTGCTGTACTGATTATGATGGTTTCTGCAAATGTCATCAGTACTTTTGTAAATACCCACCCAACGGTTAAAATGCTTGCACTCTCCTTTTTATTGCTGATTGGGGTTTCCTTGCTGGCAGAAGGCTTGGACCAGCACATCCCTAAAGGATATATTTATTTTGCGATGGCCTTTTCTGTTCTGGTAGAAATGCTGAACTTAAAAATGAAAAAGAAAACGCGCAGTCCGTTAAAACTTAAAAATACTCCTGAAGAAGAAGAGAAGAGTTAGTACTTTCGTTTCATGATTTCTTTTTTTGAAGCCTCTTTGGCTGAACTTTCAATACACCGGATTGGTAATAAATCTGAAGATGAGTTCTATGTGCTTTCTGAGCAGTCTATTGTAATCAAAGACGAATTGCTTACTGGTTTATTGATGAAGTATTTTCTGGGACCTTACGAAAAGGTAAACGAAATCTGCAGGTTCTTCCATCCCAATGACAATTTAAATTTAAATGAAGTTTACCATTTTGCGAAGGAGATCTTTGAAAAAGGAGAAACTTTTCATGAGAATACCCAGCAACTTGCCAAATACCTGTATGAGGTTTCCAGTCACCCGAAAATAAAATCGGGAGAGTTGTATGTTGGTTATTTCGAAAATGTGCAGATAGAGGGCGAATTGCACGATGCAATCGGCATTTTTAAATCTGAAACCAAAGAAACGTATTTGAAGGTTTATCCGGAAAACGCAGGCTTTGGATTGAGTTATGAGCAGGAAGCTATAAATATCAGTAAACTGGATAAAGGTTGTTTGATCTTTAACACAGAAGCAGCAGAAGGTTTTAAAGTGGCGGTCATAGATCAGACCAACAGGAGTGCAGAGGCTGTTTACTGGAAAGATGAATTTCTTAAGCTTAAAGTGCGTAATGACAATTATAACCAGACCAATAATGTGCTTGGGGTTTATAAGAACTTTGTTACGCAAAAACTGGACGAGGATTTTGAACTGACTAAGGCGGATAAGATAGATTTATTAAATAAGTCTATGAAGTACTTTAAGGAAAAGGAAAGCTTTGATTTGGATGAGTTTTCCAATGAAGTGATTGCAAATGCAGATGGAATAGAATCTTTTAAGAATTTTAAAAAGAGCTATGAAGAAGAGTTTGATACGCCGATTGCAGATAGCTTTGACATTTCCAGTGCTGCGGTAAAAAAGCAGGCCAGGACCTATAAAAGTGTGCTTAAGCTGGATAAAAACTTTCATATTTATATTCACGGAGATAAAGAGCTGATTGAAAAGGGCTTTGACGACAATAAAGCGATGAACTTTTACAAAGTTTTTTTTAAGGAAGAACAGTAAACTTCTGAGGTAATAAGGTTTATATTACTATATTCAAAGAATATTTTAAGACCAAACCAAATTTTTATTACCGTATGAACGCTGAACTAAAACAGAACAACATTTTTAAAGTGATTGGTGCGTCCTCTCTGGGGACGCTGATTGAGTGGTATGACTTCTATATTTTTGGAAGTCTGGCCACCATTATCGGAGCCAAACTATTCCCCGCAGATGCTGGTGCTTCTGCACTGATTAACACCCTGGCTATTTTTGCCGCCGGATTTATTGTAAGGCCTTTTGGAGCCCTTGTATTTGGCCGGCTTGGAGATTTAATTGGTCGCAAGTACACCTTTTTATTGACACTTGTACTGATGGGCGGATCTACCTTTTTGATAGGTCTGGTTCCTTCTTATGCCACTATTGGGTACGCCGCCCCTATGCTGGTATTGTTTCTGAGGCTTGTGCAGGGCCTTGCACTGGGCGGTGAATATGGTGGTGCAGCTACTTACGTGGCAGAACACGCACCTGTAAATAAGCGTGGTTACTTTACCAGCTGGATCCAAACTACTGCTACCGGAGGATTATTTCTCTCGCTTGGAATTATTGTAGTCACTAAAAATGTGATTGGCGCAGATGCATTCTCAGATTGGGGATGGAGAATTCCTTTCCTGCTTTCTATTCTGCTGGTAGGTGTTTCTATCTACATCCGTTTAAAAATGCACGAGTCTCCAATGTTTACTAAGCTTAAATCTGAAGGTAAGGTATCTAAAAACCCACTTGCAGAAAGCTTTAACAACAAAGCCAATTTTAAAATGGTGCTGCTGGCTTTATTTGGCGCTACCATGGGACAGGGGGTAATTTGGTATACGGGACAGTTTTATGCACAGTCCTTTATAGAAAATACCTGTAAAGTAGATTTCAATGATTCCAGGTATATTTTGTTATGGGCAATTGCTTTAGCTACCCCGTTTTTCGTAATTTTTGGTTCCTGGAGTGATAAAGTAGGTCGCAAATGGATTATGCTTACAGGAATGTTGCTGGGCATTGTTTTTTACAGGCCTATCTATCAGATGTTCATAGATGATACCAAGGTTTCGGAGAGGGCAATGGAAGATATCAAATCTTCATCGGCTCCTGTTGTTACACGTACCGCAATTAAAGATACACAAGACAGCCTGGTGTCTACCGTTGCAACGGTTAGTTTATTGGATGGAACTACATTTAAGAAAATAGAAACGGATACTGTATTTGCGGCAGCAGGAAAACCTGTTGTTTCTGCAAAAGATACTTTTAAAGACATCACCTTATCTACCCCAATATTCTGGAAGTTTGTTTTTCTGGTATTTTTCCAGATTTTGCTGGTAACAATGGTGTATGGACCTATTGCGGCATTCCTGGTAGAGTTGTTTCCAACTAAAATACGGTATACATCAATGTCTTTGCCTTATCATGTAGGTAATGGGGTATTTGGCGGACTAGTTCCATTTATTGCTACGCTGATTGCCAGTTATTCAGGTTCTACGCCTTTATCTGGCTTATGGTACCCTATTGGTATCGCCGCTTTAAGTTTCATCATTGGTGCGGTGTATTTGTCCAACAAAAAACAAGTTAACACAGCAGATTAACCTATAAAAATATTTGAATTATGAGTGCATTAAAAAGAGTATTAGGCTTGCTTTGGATCGTATTAGGCCCTGCAGCTATGTTGTTTATGTTTTTGGAGGCTTGCGACAAAGTGGCGCTTGCTCCTGTGGGGGTAGACAAAACGAATACCATATTACAATGGGGCATCATCCTGTTTATCTTTATACCTATTTGTACAGGACTGGTAATTTTCGGCCTTTATTCCCTAAAGGGCGAATACACCAAATTACCTGAAAGTTCTGAAGAACTATAAAATATATTCGTCATTAATAGGTTTGATTGGGGCAGGGATATTTTCCTCTCCAATCATTTCCAATAAATTGATCTCAATAGTTCTTGTAATCTGATTTAAAGGGATTGCTGATGAATTGTTCTCAAATGGATTGATCAAACTCATTCCGTTAATTTGCGTAGAGACGTAAACAAAGCCTACCAGCCAGCCTAAAAAGATAGACCATATACCAGCATGCTGGCTGATTACAAGCGTGAGGGATACCACAAAAAGCCAAATGAATACTTTAGTAAAGTAATTATACGTTGTTGGAAATATCGTATTCTTAATCCGTTCAGACATACCCATTTCATCCGTAAATTTTACCAGGAGCTGGTTCATTTCCATAAACCTAAATCCGTCCAGTGCCCCGGATATGTTTAATTGATGAAGGTCTCTTGATTGAAGTCCAAGGATGGCATTGGCAACATTGGTTTGTTTATTAATCTCTGTTACATCTTCGGGACTCAGGTAGCTGTTGTAACTTTCATCTACAGCATCTCTTAACCGTGCTTTTAAAGCATATAGGAATGCGATATGGCGGTGTATCATCTTTTGTTGTATTTCCTTATACTTAGCATCCTCAGATGCTGGGTAAATAAGAAAAGAATTCAGGCTTCTGGCCCAGGAACGTGAGTCGTTTACCAGGGCACCCCAGATCTTTCTTGCTTCCCACCAACGGTCATAAGATTGATTGTTGTTAAAGCCCACAAAGAAAGCAATGGCCGTACCTAACACGGTTGGTATAATAGCAGGAATTTCAAAATGATGTCTGATCAGGAAATGTCTGATTAGATAAGCCATTGTGCAGGAAAAGATCATGATAAGGTCAACCTGCCAGGTATTCCTGAGTATTCTGCTGATTCTGATATTTTGTACAACTAGCATAAAATGGCTTTAAATCTATAATGAGTTACAATACCCGGAGCAATAATCCTTTTAAATATTCCCCTTCTGGAAAAGAGATACGAACGGGATGGTCTTCCGGTTGGTGAAATTGCTTAATTATTTGCACTTCTTTTCCTGCATCTAAAGCAGCCCAGGCAATAATTTGTTTAAACGTTTCTAAATCCACTGCTCCAGAGCAGGAATAGGTAGCCAAAATACCACCGCTTTTAAGTAATAGCATGCCCAATCTGTTCAGGTCTTTGTATGCCCTTGCTGCGCGGTCCAGTGCAGATCTTGAAGGCGCATATTTAGGCGGATCAAGCACGATAACATCAAAGATCTTTCCTTCTTCCTTGAAAGCCCTGAGTTGCTTGTTTACGTCAGATTGGAAGCTGGTTTGGCTATCTTCCGCAAAGCCGTTCAGGCTAAGGTTATGCTTTAAAGTTTCTATGGCCAGTGCCGAGCTGTCTACACTGGTAACATGTCTGGCTTGTTGTTTTAAAGCATTTAGGGTAAAGCCTCCGCTATAGCAAAAGCAATCCAATACTTCTTTGTCTTTTGTATAAGCAGCAAGGATTTCGCGATTGTCACGCTGATCGCAGTAAAAGCCGGATTTTTGTCCGTCAGCAATGTTGATGTGGTACCGCAGCCCATTTTCTTTGACTTCAATAAACTCAGGAGGGTTTTCTCCCCAAAGTAAACCTTGTGCTGCTTCCAGGTTTTCGTGCGTGCGCGCACTGGCATCACTTTTATCAAATATTCCTTTCGGACTTAATTCTTCTTTTAAAATGGCGATCAGGTCTGCTTTTATATTTTCCATTCCAGCACTTAAAATCTGTAAAGATAAAAAGTCGGCATATTTGTCTATGATCAAGCCTGGAAGGAAATCAGCCTCACTAAATACCAAACGACAGGTATTCGTGTCTTCATTCAGCAGATGAGCCCGTGCGGCAAGTGCTGTTTTAATTTTTTTATGATACCACTGTTGATCAATAAGTTGCTCTTCTTCCCACTCCAGCAACCGAACGGCAACCCTCGACTGATCATTGTAGTAACCGTATGCTAAAAAAGATTTATCTGCTGCATATACTTTTACTACTTCACCGTTAGCTGGTTTTCCTTTTACTTTTTCAATTGCACCAGAAAATATCCATGGGTGTTTTTGCAATGCGGCTTTCTCTTTGCCTTTTTTCAGTACTACATCAATCATAATGCAAAGGTAAGACAATATCCTGTTTCGTTCTAATCCCTATTAACACTCAAAATCAGATATTTTGTCCATGGATCAAAAATTAGCCAGAATATTATAAACTTGCATCTTTATAACATTGATTTAAGATATGGAAGAGATAAATTGGAGTGAATTTGAAAAGGTGGAACTGCGTGCGGGAACAATTTTGGAGGTATTTGATTTTCCGGAGGCCCGGAAGCCTGCTTACAAAGTAAAAGTAGATTTTGGTGAATTCGGGGTAAAAATGAGTTCTGCACAAATCACTAAGCATTATACAAAAGAAGAGTTGCTGGGGCAACAGATTATAGCGGTCATTAATTTTCCGAAGAAACAGATTGGGAAATTTATGTCGGAGTTTTTGGTTACTGGTTTTGCCGACGAAAATGGTGATATCGTATTGACAGCACTAAGGGGTAAAGTACCTAACGGTGCTAAAATGGCTTAGTTTAATGTGGTTTAACCTTATCTTTGAAGCATGAGTTTTTATAATTTTTCTGGTGATGCTGATCCGATTCTTGAAGACGAACATTTTATGAGACTTGCCCTGGAGCAGGCGCAAATGGCTTTCGACGAAGAGGAGATCCCTATTGGCGCTATTGTGGTGTGCCAGGGCAGGATTGTTGGCAGAGGTTATAACCTTACAGAGCGGTTAAATGATGTTACCGCACATGCCGAAATGCAGGCATTTACGGCCGCCAGTCAGACACTTGGAGGTAAATATTTAAAAGATTGTACGCTATATGTAACCATTGAACCTTGCGTAATGTGTGCAGGAGCCAGTTACTGGATGCAAATTGCCAGAATTGTGTATGGCGCAAAAGAGGAGAAGCGCGGCTTTAGTACAAAGTCAGGGAATTTATTGCATCCCAAAACGGAATTGAAGAGCGGTGTGCTGGCGCAGGAATGCGGCGAATTGATGACCAGGTTTTTTAAAACTAAGCGCGGTTATTGACAAAGAATTGAACAAAACTTAACCTTCGAATGTTATATTTGTCTGTTAAACAAATTTTAAAAATAAATTATAATAGTATGGCTTTTGAATTACCTGCGTTACATTACGCAACAGATGCATTAGAACCGCATATCGATAAACAAACTATGGAAATTCACCATGGTAAACATCACCAGGCTTACGTAACCAATTTGAATAAAGCATTGGAAGGCAAGCCTGAAGCAACTCAAAGCATCGAGGAAATTGTTAAAAACATTGAAAAATTTCCTGCAGCAGTAAGAAATAATGGTGGTGGACATTACAATCACTCTTTATTTTGGGAAGTTATTGGCCCAAACAAAGGTGGTGAGCCTACAGGTGCTCTAGCAGAGGCTATCAACAGCGCTTTTGGTTCATTAGCTGATTTCAAAACTAAATTTGCTGAAGCTGGTGCAACCCGTTTTGGTTCTGGATGGGCTTGGTTAAGCGTTGGTGCAGATAAAAAACTGGTGGTTTCTTCTACGCCAAATCAGGATAATCCTTTAATGAGCGTTGCTGATGTTAAAGGTACACCGATTTTAGGTATGGACGTATGGGAGCATGCTTATTATTTGAAATATCAAAACAGACGTCCGGATTACATTGCAGCTTTCTGGAATGTGGTAAACTGGGATGCTGTTGCTGAAAAGTATAAAAAAGCATTGTAATATAAATTTTTGGCCATTTTGGCTAAAAGATGGGGCCTGCAAGTTTAATCGCTTGCAGGCTTTGTTGTTTGTGGCTTATATTTGTATATAATTTTATAAATTGCAAATATCTTTAAAGTAAGCCCCTTAAGGGCTTTTGACTAATGATTATGAAAGTATATATTTTAACCCTGTTGTTGATTGCCGGCATAACTGGATTTGCTAAAGCACAGTCTAATAAAATTCCTACAGCCCAGGAGCTGGCAACGAAAAGTATTGATGAGATGGACAAAACAGTTAAAATGAATCCTACTCAAAGAAACATTATCTATAATTACACGCTTGACATGACAAAGGAGCAACTGGCGCTGATCAAAAAGCAGCAGGCGGGCAATTATAATGAAGATGATGTTTCTAAATTTTATAAACTGCAAAATCAGACTACACAAAATATCAAAACGATTTTAAAGGGTGATCAGATTGCAGCTTATGATAAGTTTCTGGAAGATCAGCTCAGTGGAAATTCAAAAAAGAAGAAGAAAAAAGGCAAGCGTGGTAAAGAAGAAGAGGAAGAAGTGGTTACTGGAATCTCAGGATTAAAATTACCTCCTCCTACTCCTTAATTATGACCCTAGTTCAGCTTGAATATATTGTTGCGGTAGATACGTACAGAAGTTTTGTTGGCGCTGCAGAGAAGTGTTTTGTTACCCAGCCCACGCTTAGTATGCAAGTACAGAAGCTGGAAGAAATGCTTAGTGTAAAGATCTTTGACCGGAGTAAACAACCGGTTGTGCCTACAGAAATTGGTGCCCAAATTATTGAACAGGCACGGTTGGTACTTCAGGAAAGCCATAAGATAAAGGAAATCATCACCAATCAGCAACAGGAAGTTACCGGAGAATTGAAGGTTGGTATTATCCCTACGGTTGCACCTTATTTGTTGCCGAAGGTGATCTCTGCCATGATGACCAGCTATCCGGACCTTAAGTTGCTGATTTGGGAATATACTACCGAAGATATTATTCATCACTTAAAAACAGGCGTGCTGGACTGTGGTATTTTAGCCACTCCATTGGCCGATAATCACATACAGGAAATCCCCTTGTATTACGAGAACTTTGTAACTTATATCAGTAAAAATAGTAAGCTGTATAAAAAGAAGACTATTGATGCGGATGATCTTGAGGATGAAAACATTTGGTTGTTGAATGAGGGGCATTGTATGCGTTCTCAGGTGCTGAACATTTGCCGCTCTACAAAGGATAGCCGTTTGCAGGGTTTAACTTATAATACAGGCAGCGTGGAAACGCTAATCCGTATGGTAGATGTAAATAACGGAGCCACCTTATTACCTGAACTCGCCCTGGCAGATTTGAGCACCAAGCAACTGGCTAAGGTCAGGTCTTTTAAGTCGCCCGAGCCTGTAAGAGAGATCAGCCTGGTTACGCATAAAAACTTCATCAAAAAGCGGATGCTCAATGCCTTTAAAGAAGAAATTCTTGCCATCATTCCCAAAGCAATGAAAAGCAGGAAGAAAAAAGATATAGTAGGTATTTAGAACGGCGTTATTCTTTACATAAGAAATCCTGATAAGCCATTTTGATGCCCTCTTCCAGTTCTATCTGATGTTTCCATCCCAGGGCATGTAGTTTAGACACATCCATCAGTTTTCTTGGTGTTCCATCAGGTTTTGTACTGTCAAAAGTCAGTTCGCCTTCAAATCCGATGACCTTTTTAATTAAAAGCGCAAGGTCTTTAATGGTCATGTCTTCTCCAGTACCAATGTTTAGGAAGCCTGAATCGTCGTAATTTAACATCAGGTAATAACAAGCTTCTGCCAAATCATCGGCAAACAGGAACTCTCTCATTGGAGAACCAGAGCCCCAGATGACTACTTCTGAAGTGCCATTGATTTTTGCTTCATGGAATTTGCGGATCAGCGCCGGCAATACGTGAGAGTTTTGCGGGTGGTAGTTGTCATTATAGCCATACAGGTTAGTAGGCATTACAGAAATGAAATTACAGTTGTACTGTGCGCGGTAAGCATCGCACATTTTAATGCCTGCAATTTTTGCTATGGCATAAGGTTCGTTAGTTTCTTCTAACAATCCTGTCAGCAAATAATCTTCTTTTAGCGGCTGCGGTGCAAGCTTAGGGTAGATACAGCTGGAGCCTAAAAACATCAGTTTTTTAACATCGTTTTTGTAAGCCTGATGGATGACATTGTTTTGGATAGACAGGTTTTCGTACAAAAAGTCTGCACGATAAATGTTGTTGGCCACAATACCGCCAACTTTTGCTGCTGCAAGGAAAACATATTCTGGTTTTTCTGTTTCAAAAAATGTTTTTACAGCTTCCTGGTCGCGTAAATCCAGTTCAGAAGAACTACGGGTGATCAGATTGGTATAACCTTCTTTAACTAACTTACGGTAAATGGCAGATCCTACCATACCACGATGTCCTGCTACGTATATTTTTGCGTTCTTATCCACTAGTACAATTTTATTGGCCTAAAAGTACGAAATAAGTAGCGAGATTTAAATGATAGATGTGTGCATAATCGTATTTTTGCGTAAAAAAATTGAAGTGGGTAAAGATAAATTAAGGAAATTTGCGGAGATAGATACATTTGATAATGTTTATCAAATGGAAGAGGGCAAACCTTTAAAAGGTAAATGGGCAGCTGATCACTTTAACAACAACAATCCTATAGTGCTTGAACTGGCCTGCGGTAAGGGAGAATATGCATTACAGATGGCCAGGCTTTTTCCGGAAAAGAACTTTATTGGGGTTGACCTTAAAGGGAATAGGATATGGCGTGGTGCCCGTACAGGCGTAGATGAAGGGATTAAAAACCTTGCGTTTCTACGTATCCAGATAGAGGATGTAATGGATTATTTTGCTGCGGATGAGGTGGACGAAATATGGATCACCTTTCCTGATCCGCAACCTCAGGACAGCAGAGAAAAGAAACGCCTAACTTTTCCTGGATTTTTAGCAAAATACAAGACCTTTTTAAAACCCGAGGGCAGGATAAACCTAAAAACAGATAATGATGGTTTGTACCTGTATACGGTTGAAGTTGTGGAGAACCTGGGCTTGCCATATTATAAAAAAACAGATCAGCTGTACAACTCTGAATTTTACGATGAGGTGCTTTCCATCAAAACACACTATGAGCGCATCTATCTTAAACACAATAAAAACATCAATTATATTCAGTTTTCTCTTGATTCAACTAGTGACCAGTTAACCATTTAGAGATGGGTAGTAATACGGCTTCTTTTTATGAACAGGTTTATGAAATAGCCAGGCTCATTCCAAAAGGAAGGGTTACCTCTTACGGTGCAATTGCCAAAAGCCTGGGAGCCGCTAAATCGTCCAGAATGGTAGGGCATGCGATGAGTTATGCGCATGATGCAGAACCGGCCGTACCGGCACAACGTGTGGTAAACAGTAGTGGGTTATTGACCGGAAAGTTTCATTTTGGTACGCCTACGCTGATGCAGGAGCTTTTGGAACAAGAGGGTGTGACCGTTAAAAACGATAAAGTGCAGGATTTTAAAAAGGTCTTTTGGGATCCTATGTTGGAGTTGTAAAATAAAGATGAATTAATCTGTCGCAGGCTGGATCTTTTTGCCCTGAAAAAGGGCTGCAAATTCCTAGGCCTGCTCGTAGATCAATTCATCTTTCTTGAATTTCAACTCCGGGTGTGTATTGTTGGTGGCGAGTTGACACCGAAAATGAGTCGTCCATGCGTAGCGAGTATTAGTGGGCAGCAAGCCAGTTGACACCTTCGCCAATTTCCACTTCAATAGGCACATTGGTTTTGATGGCCGTTTTCATGCGGTGCTCAATAATTTCCTTCATTTCAGCGACTTCAGTTTTCAATACATCAAACACAAGCTCATCATGTACCTGCATGGTCATTTTAGATTTTAACCCACGATCCTGCATGTCTTTGTGGATGTTGATCATGGCCACTTTAATCATATCAGCTGCAGAACCCTGTATGGGCGCATTGATGGCATTTCGCTCTGCAAAACCACGTACGGTTTGATTGGCAGAATTGATGTCACGCAGGTACCTTCTCCTGCCCAGGATGGTTTCTACAAAACCGTTTTCCCTGGCAAAATTCATCGTATCGTTCATGTACCTTTTGATACCGGGATATTGCGCAAAATATTGTTCTATCATTGCTGCAGCCTCTTTACGGGGGATGTTCAGGTTTTGAGACAAGCCAAAAGCCGATTGTCCGTAAATGATTCCAAAGTTTACTGCTTTAGCATTTCTTCTTTGGGTGCTGTCTACTTCTTCATTGGTTACCCCATAAACTTTGGCGGCAGTGGCAGTATGAATGTCTATGCCTTTGCTAAAGGCATCCAGCATGTTTTCTTCTTTACTGATCTCCGCAATAATCCGAAGCTCTATCTGGGAATAATCTGCAGAAAGCAAAACATGGTCTTCGTCTCTTGCAATAAATGCTTTACGGACTTCCCTGCCCCGCTCTGTGCGGATAGGAATGTTTTGCAGGTTGGGATTGTTGGAACTTAAACGACCAGTGGCTGCAACTGCCTGGTTAAAGCTGGTATGTACCCTGCCTGTTTTTGGATTAACCAGCAAAGGCAAGGCATCAACATAGGTAGATTTTAATTTCTGTAACTGGCGGAAATCAAGGATGTCCTGTACCACATCGCTTTTATGGGCAAGGGCCAGCAATACATCTTCGCCTGTCTGGTATTGCCCGGTCTTTGTTTTTTTAGCCTTAGGATCTAGCTGAAGCTTATCAAACAACACCTCGCCAAGCTGTTTTGGTGAAGCCAGGTTAAATTTTACCCCACATTTGTCAAATACGTTCTGTTCAAAAATTGCGATATCTTTTTCCAGCTCTTTAGAATAAGCCTGTAAGGTTTCAATGTCTATCCTTACGCCTTCTTTCTCGATGTCGGCCAATACATATACCAGTGGATTTTCTACATTAGTAGCCAATTCATGGGCATTAAACTCTTTAAGCATGGGTGCAAATACATTGGCCAATTGTAGGGTTACATCCGCATCTTCTGCGGCGTAATCTACCACCTGCTCTACAGGGACATCGCGCATGTTGCCCTGGTTTTTACCTTTAGAGCCAATTAAAGAAGTAATGGAAATTGGACGGTAACCAAGATAATTTTCGGACAGCAAATCCATGCCATGACGGGTATCCGGATCTATCAGGTAGTGCGCCAGCATGGTGTCAAAGAGTTCTCCCTTGATATTGATGCCATACCATTTCATGACCAGGATATCATATTTCAGGTTTTGTCCTGTTTTTCCAATATTTTCGTCTTCCAGTACAGTTCTAAATTCTTCTATAATTTGTTGTGCATCCTCTCTGTTTGCGGGAAGTGGGATGTACCAGGCCTCGCCAGGTTTAATAGCGAAAGAAAGTCCCACCAGTTCCGCCAGGTTTGCATCTATGTTAGTAGTCTCGGTGTCAAAGCAAATGCTTTTTTGCTGCTGTAGCAAAGAGATCAAAGCTTTGCGTTGCTCAGCAGTATCTACTTTTTGGTAATCGTGCGGTACATCCTCAAGCGTTTTATACGCTTCTGATTGCTCAAATAAGGAGGCCGGTGCAACAAAGACTTTAGCTGGTGCAGGCTCCTCAAGGGCATTCCCAAACAGGTCAATTTGCTGCGAACCACTACTTCTGCTGTCGCCAATTGAAAAGGCTTCACCAAATACCCGCTTGCCAAGCGTTCTGAATTCTAATTCTGCAAATAGAGGTTCCAGTAATTCTCTGCTGGGCTCTTCCAGCTCTAAGGACTTTTCATCAAATTCTACAGGCACATCCAGAATGATTGTAGCCAGTTTTTTAGAAACCATACCTTGCTCGGCAAACATTTCTACATTTTCCCGTTGCTTGCCTTTGAGTTCATGTGAATTGGCAATGATGTTTTCTACCGAACCATACTGTTTAATCAGTAGTTTAGCTGTCTTTTCGCCAATTCCCGGGATTCCGGGAATGTTGTCTACCGCATCACCCCATAAGCCAAGAATGTCTATAACCTGGCTTACGTTTTCAATCTCCCATTTCTTAAGGATTTCATCAACACCAAGGATTTCCATGTCGTTACCCATTCGGGCGGGTTTATAGATGAAAATATTTTCTGAAACCAGTTGCCCGAAATCTTTATCTGGGGTCATGCAGTATACCTTAAAGCCTTTTTTTTCTGCTTCCTTGGCAAGGGTTCCAATGATGTCATCTGCTTCAAAACCATCCTTTGTAATTACAGGAATGTTAAAGCCTTCAATCAATTTAAAGATATGAGGTAATGCCGCAGATAAATCTTCTGGCATGGCCTGTCTGTGGGCTTTATAAGCAGCAAAATCTATATGTCTTTCTGTGGGTGCATCTGTATCAAAAACTACTGCAATATGACTTGGTTTTTCCTTTTTCAGTACTTCCATTAAAGTATTGGCAAATCCCATTACAGCAGAGGTATTGATACCGGTAGATGTAAATCTTGGATTTTTACTTAGGGCAAAATGTGCCCTGTAAATTAGCGCCATGCCGTCAAGAAGGAAAAGTTTTTTTTCTGTTGGATTCATATTTGTGTGCTGATCTTACCTGGATAAAGGTAGCAATTTTTATAAAATCGGTTTAAAGAATGCATAGTTGAAGGAAATCATAATTATTGAGCATTAATTACGTTATTTGCTAAATAAACCCCATCAGCATGAACTCATTTAAATTACTGGCTGTATTCTTTTTCTTAACTGTTTTTGGTCGGATAGCTGCTGCGCAGGACGCTGTTACCATAGACAGTACAAACTTTGTACGCGGTACCATAAAATCAACTGACTTTGCTTCTGTCTTTTTATTGAACGATGATAAGACCGTTACTCAATATCAGGCTAAAGATGTTCAATCTTTTTTGTGGAACGGCGATACGTATGTAAGCAAACCAATTGTATTTAAGAAAAATATGGAGTTCCGCTTTTTTAAGGTGATAGAAATGGGTGCTGTAAATTTATACTCTCTTGGTGGCAGTACTGGTGCTGAAGAGGCACCACGTGAAAAAACAAGGATCAGGCCTTCGGTAGGCATTGGCATGGGAACTGGTGGATTTGGTGGCGTAGGTTTTGGCGGTGGCATCACCTTTGGCGGTGGCAGAAGACAGAATGAGGATGGCAGTGTAAAAGCGAGCCGGGGCGTTTATTATATTGAAAAACTGGGAACGGGACCGATACAAGTAGTTGCTTATGATGGTAAAGATGCGGATGCCAGTCGTACAAGGGCTCTTTTATTGCAGAAGCTGACCAATGATGATGATCTGGCCGAGCGCATTAAAGCGACAGAAAACTTTGATGTAAAAACAGTAAAAGCTTTTGTGGCGGCCTATAATGCCATGCACAAATAACTTTTACTGTTTATCTAGTTAGTTATAGCGCTATTGTCTCTCCAATTGCGGGTAGATGTAACAGTTTTTGCTCTCTTTTAAATTTAGCAAGTGCTTCTTCCTTGTCTATTTTAATAGGAGGAAAAGTATCGTAATGTACACCAATCACTTTATCACACTGGATGTATTTCGTTGCCAGGATTGCATCATCTACATCCATAGTGAAATTTCCACCGATAGGCAAAATGGCATAATCCAATTTATATAAGTCTGGCAAAATCTTCATATCTGCGTTTAAGGAAGTGTCTCCAGCAAAATAGATTGTTTTACCGCCAATTTCCAGTACAAAGCCTGCTGGGTTTCCGCCGTAACTTCCATCTGGCATAGAGCTGGAGTGTGTAGCCCAGACCATTCTTAACTTGCCGAAATCAAATTTCTGAACGCCAAAGTTCATAGACCAGGTATTTTTTACACCTTGCTTTTCTGCCCATGCCATTACCTCAACCATGCCAATAACCTGTGCATTGGTTTGTGCGGCCAATTCCACTAAGTCAGCCAGGTGATCTCCGTGCCCATGGCTTACCAGGATGTAATCTGCCTCAATGGTTTTGATGTCTATGTGCTGCGCCAGAGGATTGTGCGTAATAAATGGGTCGAAAAGAAATTTCTTTCCCTCTGCTTCTATCAGGCAGCAAGACTGCCCATAATATGTAAATTTCATTTTATATATTGTTAACGTAAATACTAAGCACCAAACATGCCGCCAAGACCGCCCATCATGTCTTTGGTCATGGCTTCCATTTCGGATGCGCTTACTTCATCTGCGCGGGTTAATGTTTTGTTAATTGCTGCCTGCAACAATTCTTCCAGTTCTTCTTTGTCGGCCTGTTTGTAAAATTCCTCATCAATTTCAACCGCAGTAATGGTTTTGTTGGCTGTTGCAGTAATCTTGATGGCACCACCTTCTACTTCTCCATCAACATATATAGTGTCTAATTTTTTCTTAATTTCTTCCGCTTTTTGTTGTGCGGCCATTAATTTTTCAAACATGTTTCTTGTATTTTAATAAGTAAACGAAATTAAGGCATTTTAGTTTATCCAGCCAATATTAATTAAGTGGTTTTTTTGCGCTGTTTTTCGACTTTGATCCCCAATTGCTTTAAATAGGCTAAAGGCTGTTTTTGTTAATATTCGTTAGGAAAAGTGTGGTATGTTACATTTATTCATTGGAAAAAGTGTGATGTGTTACATTTATTCGTTGGAAAAAGTGTATTTTAGCATTCTGATTCCATCACAATACTGAAGATAAATGAAAAGAACCAGAGCTAAACTCGTTAATTAAATGGAAACATTCCAGTAACCGCAAGCCACTTATCATTAGAGGAGCCAGGCAGGTGGGTAAAACGTGGTTGATGAAATCTTTTGGTAAAGCAGAATACGAACAGTGCGCATATGTCAATTTTGAAAGTAATAAAGCGCTTGCTGGTATTTTTGCTGACGACTTTAACATTCAGCGGATTATAACCGCATTACAGATAGAAACAGGGATCATTATAAAGCCGGCAGATACCCTGATCATTTTAGATGAGATCCAGGAGGCGCCAGGTGCGCTTACCTCGTTAAAATATTTTCAGGAGAATGCCCCTGAATACCATGTGATTTCTGCAGGTTCGCTGCTGGGCGTTGCATTAAGTGGCCATACTTCTTTCCCTGTTGGGAAAGTTGATTTTATTGATTTATACCCATTAAACTTTATTGAGTTTATGGAAGCGATGAAAGAAGAACCTTTACTTGAGCTCTTAAAAAGTAAAGATTGGGGCTTGATCAAAAGCTTTAGGCTAAAATATATACAGCTGTTAAAACAATATTACTATGTAGGTGGAATGCCCGAGGGCGTATTGGCTTTTGTAAAAAATGGAGATTTTGATGAGGTCCGTGAAATACAAAAACGCATTTTATCTTCTTACGAACAAGACTTTTCTAAACATGCTCCAAATGAAATTGTACCAAGGATCCGAATGTTATGGAATTCTATACCGCTGCAGTTGGCAAAGGAAAATAAGAAGTTTGTTTATGGGGTTATCAAACAGGGGGCCAGGGCAAAAGAGTATGAGCTGGCGCTATCCTGGCTTATTGATTGCGGCTTATTATATAAGGTAAACAGGGCTACCAAACCAGCAATGCCTTTAAAGGCCTATGAAGACTTTGGTGCTTTTAAATTATTTATTGTAGATGTAGGTTTGTTGGGTGCTATGGTAGATATGGACGTAAAAACACTCCTCGAAGGCAATAATGTCTTCGAGGAATTTAAAGGTGCATTAACAGAGCAATTTGTACTGCAACAATTGATCGTGCTGACTGGAATAACTACTTATTATTGGTCGGCCGAAAACGGAACTGCTGAAATAGACTTCCTTTTGCAACATAATGGTAAAATTATTCCGGTAGAAGTAAAGGCAGAGGAAAATTTAAAAGCAAAAAGCCTGAAGGTTTTTTGTCAAAAATATAATCCTGAGACAGCTGTAAGAACCTCCATGTCTGATTATAGAAAGGAAGACTGGCTGATTAATTTACCGCTCTACGCGATTAGCGAAATTACAAAAATTAGTTAGGCCCTTTTTCTTGGTTTTGCTCTCTCGTACTGTGAAGGCCATTTTACTTCTGCGTTTAATGCTCCTGCTGCATGCAAAGGGAAATATGGATCTCTCAATAATTCGCGTGCAATAAAAATAAGATCGGCTTCTCCTTTTTTAAGAATATCTTCTGATTGCTGTGCTTCGGTAATCAATCCTACCGCACCGGTTAAAATACCTGTTTCCTTCTTGATAGATGCTGCGAATGGAACTTGGTAGCCGGGAGAAAGTGGGATTTGCTGTTGTATGGCCAGGCCACCCGAAGAAGTATCAATGAGATCAACTCCTTTGTCTTTTAAAATCCGGGAAAGTTGTATCGCGTCAGCTTCAGTCCAGCCCCCTTCAGCCCAGTCCGTTGCAGAAATGCGAACGAATAAAGGGTTTTGTGCCGGCCATACCTGTTGTACAGCTTCCAGGCTTTCCAATAGAAAACGGATCCTGTTTTCAAAGCTACCTCCATATTCATCCGTACGCAAATTACTTAGGGGCGATAAAAACTGATGGAACAAGTATCCGTGGGCGGCGTGAAGTTCAATTACCTCGTAGCCGGCAGTAAGCGCCCGTTGCGTGGCTGCTTTGAAATCGGCAATTAATTCCTGAATTCTTTCCTTCGTGACTGCGGTAGGTGGAAGGTCTTTTTCATGAAATGGAACAGCGCTTGGAGCTATTGTTTCCCAACCACCATCTTCAGCAAGCAGTTGTTGTCCTCCTTTAAAGGGCGATTGAAAGCTGGCTTTACGTCCGGCATGAGCCAGTTGGATGCCTGCAATAGCACCCTGGCTATTGATGAAGCTGGTTATCCGTTTTAGCATGGGGATTTGTTCATCGCTCCAAAGGCCAAGGTCATCCGGAGAAATCCTGCCATCAGCAGATACTGCAGTGGCTTCCTGGATAATTAAACCTGCACCGCCAACGGCACGGCTACCAAGATGTACCAGATGCCAGTCGTTGGCAAAGCCGTCTATGGCAGAATACTGGCACATCGGTGAGACCACAATTCTATTTTTAAGCGTAATATTTTTAATGGTAATGGGAGAAAATAACAATGACATATCGGCTGTTTTTTTATTGTACAAATAAACAATTCCTGCATCGGTTTGTTGTCGTGTAAGTGTAAAGGAATCAGCAGGGCAGCTGTGTTAAATTGACATTAAGTTTTTGCCCTAAAATTGTAAAAAAGTTAAAAACCAGTTGCACAACTCAAAATTAATTTAAACCTTTGCGCTTCATTAATTTAAAGCAGGAAATAAAACACAAAATGATCAAACCAAGTGCACATAAACTTTCAATCGCCGGAGCAAAGAATATTGCTTCGAGGAGTTTGTTTATTGAGCGCCTGAGACCGATCTTTTCTGTAACCACGAACCGGCAAAATTATACCCCACGCATTTGAGTAGCCCGCCCGGAATAGCCTAATGCGCTTCCACAGAGGATTGCCTCTCAAAAAACAATTAATCAAAACATTTATCTTTTCGTTATCCTATTAATGAATATAAACGATTTTATAGTGCAGGTTGCACTTCCTGAACATCGTGTCTTTGCAGAAGAAATCTGCGAGGAAATGGCTGAGTCTGCAAAAGCCCGTGGTACGGGTATTGCCAAAAGATCTCCAGACTATGTTGCGGGTAAAATGGCTGATGGAAAAGCGGTAATCGCTTTCCATAAAGACGGAACCTGGGCTGGGTTTTGCTATATAGAAACCTGGAGCCATGGACAGTTTGTGGCCAATTCCGGGCTTATTGTAAGTCCGAAATTCAGAAAAGCCGGGCTTGCCAACGCGATTAAGCATGAGATCTTTCAGTTATCACGACAAAAATATCCAAAGGCAAAGATTTTTGGCCTAACTACTGGTTTAGCGGTCATGAAGATCAATTCGGATCTTGGATATGAGCCGGTTACTTACTCGGAACTTACACAGGATGAAGACTTTTGGAAGGGCTGCCAGAGTTGTATAAACTTTGAAATCTTAACCATGAAGGAGCGTAAGAACTGCATGTGTACCGCAATGTTGTACGATCCCGCCACTCAAAAGCACGATGTAGCTAAGAAATTTGCAGAAGAACTGCAGAAAAAACCAAAGCTTTATGAACGCTTTATGCGCATAAAGCAGCGACTGGTTATCCAGCCAAAAGAACAAAACAAAACCGGGTTTAAGTCCTTTTTCGGCTTATTGCCTGTTTTATTTAATAAATAGCTGTTGCACCGATGAAGCCGGAAGCCTTCATCACAATTAAACCATTATAATGAAGAAAAAAGTTGTTTTAGCTTTTAGCGGAGGTTTAGATACCTCATTTTGCTGCATTTATCTTGCACAAGACCGTGATTTGGAAGTTCATTCCGTTATTGTAAATACGGGAGGGTTCAGCGAAGATGAACTTAAAGAAATTGAGAAACGTGCTTACGCTTTAGGTGTTGCTTCGCATGCTGTAGTTGATGAAACCAGCAGTTATTATGAAGGCTGTATTAAATATTTGATATTTGGTAACGTACTTAAAAATGCTACTTACCCACTTTCTGTTAGTGCAGAACGTGTTAGCCAGGCAACAGCTATTGCCAATTACGTAAAAAAAATAGGTGCTGATTATGTTGCCCATGGCAGTACTGGTGCAGGGAATGATCAGGTTCGTTTTGACATGATCTTCAATATCATCATTCCGGGTGTAGAAATCATCACCCCAATCAGAGATTTAAAATTATCCCGTGAAGCTGAAATAGAATACCTGGCGGCACATGGCGTTGAATATAGTGCTGAAAAAGCAAGGTATTCCATCAATAAAGGCCTATGGGGAACTTCTGTAGGTGGCAAGGAAACGCTAACTTCTCATGAAACCTTACCTGAAGAGGCATGGCCAACTCAGGTGTCTGAAACCAGCTCACGTAAACTGGAGCTTACTTTTGAAAAAGGGGAACTTACAGGGATAGACGGAGAGGTGCTGGAACCGGTTAAAGCCATTCAAAAATTACAAGCTATTGCGCAGCCTTATGGCATTGGACGCGATATTCATGTTGGTGATACTATTATTGGTATTAAAGGCCGTGTAGGTTTTGAAGCTGCGGCACCAATTGTAATTATCAAAGCCCACCATACTTTAGAGAAACATACTTTAACCAAATGGCAGCTTTCATGGAAAGAGCAATTGTCTTCTTTTTATGGTAACTGGTTGCATGAAGGTCAGTTTCATGATCCGATTATGCGCAATATAGAAGCCTTTTTGGCTGATACCCAAAAAACGGTAAGCGGAAAGGTTTTTGTTGAGTTGCTGCCTTACCGTTTCCAGATCATTGGCATTGAATCCAAACACGATTTGATGAGCAATAAGTTTGGCAGCTATGGCGAAATGAACAATGCCTGGAGTGGCGAAGATGTAAAAGGCTTCTCTAAGATATTTGGTAACCAGGTGATGATTTACCATAAAGTAAATAGCGATGAAAGTTAGAGCAGGTATTGTTGGTGGCGCTGGCTACACAGGTGGAGAGATGATCCGCTTGCTGGTAAACCACCCATCAGTAGAAATTGCTTTTGTAAACAGCAGCAGTAATGCAGGTAATTTGCTTTCTGATGTACATACCGATTTACTTGGAGATACTGATCTTCGCTTTACAGATCAGCTTCCCCAGGATATTGATGTGTTATTTTTATGCGTAGGCCATGGTGATGCGAAAAAGTTTTTAACGGCCAATCCTATTGCTGAAGGCATAAAGATCATAGACCTTAGCCAGGATTTTAGGCTAAAAGCAGCCGCAGGCGATCAGTGGGTATATGGTTTGCCTGAATTGAACCGTGAACGTATCAAAGCTGCTTCTTACATTGCTAACCCTGGCTGTTTCGCCACGGCTATCCAGTTGGCTTTACTGCCTTTGGCTGCTAAAGGCTTGCTGAAAAATGAAGTGCACATCAATGCTACTACTGGTTCTACTGGCGCCGGACAAAGTCTTTCTGCTACTTCTCATTTTAGCTGGCGCAACAATAACCTTTCGGTGTATAAAGCTTTTGAACACCAACACCTCAACGAAATTGGGGAGAGCCTGTTGCAATTGGCTCCTGAATTTAATTCGGAATTGAGTTTTATCCCCCAACGCGGAGATTTCACGAGAGGCATTCTGGCGGCGGTATATACAGAAACTGAACTGGCTGCAGAGGAGATCGAAAAACTGTACGAGGATTATTATGCAGAACATGTGTTTACGCATGTGAGCAAAAAGAATATTGATCTTAAGCAGGTGGTAAACACCAATAAAGGGCTTGTACATGTAGAAAAACATGGAAACAAGGTCTTTATTGTAAGCATGATTGATAACTTGTTAAAAGGTGCAAGCGGACAGGCGGTGCAGAATATGAATTTAATGTTTGGATTGCCGGAACGGCAAGGCTTGAATTTGAAAGCCGCAGCATTTTAACTTATTTACAACCTTAAAACAGTACAAAACATGAATCTTTTTGATGTATACCCACTTAATGATATAGAAATTGTAAAAGCATCCGGCAGCAAGGTCTGGGATGCCAACGGTCAGGAATATTTAGACTTATATGGGGGCCATGCCGTGATTTCCATCGGCCATACCCATCCGCATTATGTACAACGCCTTACTGATCAGCTTAACAAAGTTGGTTTTTATTCCAACTCTGTTAAAATTGCCTTACAGGTAGAGCTGGCAGAGAAACTTGGACAGGTTTCTGGTAAAACAGATTACCAGTTGTTCTTGTGTAACTCTGGTGCAGAAGCGAATGAGAATGCTTTAAAACTAGCTTCTTTTTACAACAACAGGAAGAAGATCATTGCCTTTAAAGGGGCCTTTCACGGCAGAACATCTCTTGCCGTTGCTTGCACAGACAACCCTAAAATTATTGCCCCGGTAAATGAAACGGACAATGTGATCTTTTTGCCACACAATGATGAGGCAGCTTTAGCGCAGGCATTTGCTGATTATGGAAATGAAATCTCTGCGGTTATCATTGAAGGTATTCAGGGTGTAGGCGGTATCAAAGAGGCTTCTGTAAGTTTCCTTCAGCAAATCCGTTCGCTTTGCGACCAATATAATGCGGTGTATATTGCCGATAGTGTACAATGTGGCTATGGCAGAACAGGGCTTTTCTATTCGCATGATTACGCGGGTGTAGCAGCGGATGTATATACCATGGCCAAAGGAATGGGCAACGGATTTCCTGTAGCAGGTATTTCCATTGCACCTAAGTTTAAACCATGGCACTATATGCTGGGCACTACTTTTGGCGGTAACCATTTGGCTTGTGCCGCTGCATTGGCCGTACTGGAAATAATGGAGCAAGACAACCTGATGCAGAATGCTGAAGAAGTTGGGCGCTACCTGATTACCGAATTAAAGAAATTTGAAGAAGTAAAGGAAGTCCGCGGACGTGGCTTGATGATTGGTATAGACCTTCCTGAAGAGCTAAGCCAGGTTAAAAAGAACTTGTTATTTAAACAACATATTTTTACCGGCGAAGCTAAGCCTAACGTTATCAGATTACTGCCTGCATTGAACCTGAGTATGGAACATGCGAACCAATTTTTAGAAAACTTTAAAATTGCCTTAAAAAGCTAATCCTAAGAACCATCAATGAAACAATTTACCTCTGTACATGATGCTGGAGAGATTACCCAGCTGGTTGAAGCCGCACTGGCACTTAAACAAAATCCTTATGCACATCAGGATTTAGGAAAGAACAAAACCCTTGGACTGGTTTTCTTAAATCCAAGTCTGCGTACCCGGTTGAGTACACAAAAGGCAGCCATTAACCTCGGTATGAGCGTAATGGTGATGAACATGGACAAAGAAGGCTGGGCATTGGAAACAGAAGATGGTGTGGTGATGAATGGCAGTACTGTAGAGCACATTAAAGAGGCTGCTGCGGTAATGGGGCAGTATTGCGACATTCTTGGGCTTCGCTCTTTCCCTAAACTGCTTAACCGTGACGAGGATTACAACGAAGATTTTTTTAATAAATTTATAAAATACTGTGGAGTACCTGTAGTAAGCCTTGAAAGTGCTACCCGCCATCCACTACAAAGTCTTGCCGACCTGGTGACCATTCGTGAAACCTGGAAGGCGGAAAGCAAACCTAAAGTTGTTTTGACCTGGGCGCCCCATGTTAAAGCTTTGCCACAAGCAGTACCCAATTCTTTTGCAGAATGGATGTGTAAAGCACAGGCAGAGGGCCTGGTAGATTTTACCATTGCACAGCCAGAGGGATACGAGCTTTCTGAGGATTTTACAAAGGGAGCGACCATTCTGCACAACCAGGAGGAAGCTTTAAAAGATGCAGATTATATTTACGTTAAAAACTGGTCTAGCTTTAAGGAATATGGTAAGGTACTTACTTATCCTGATGGATGGATGATGACCAATGAAAAACTTAAAGGCACCAATGACGCTAAGGTAATGCATTGTTTGCCAGTACGCCGTGATCTGGAACTGTCGTCTGAGATTCTTGATGGACCAAATTCACTGGTAATTCATGAAGCAGGTAACCGGTTATGGGCAGCGCAGGCAGTTTTGAAAGATTTATTGCAAAACCTATCTTAGCATGATGAAAAGTCAGCTAACTGTTATTAAGATTGGTGGAAATGTTATAGATAATTCTGAAAAGCTACACCAGTTTCTGCTGGACTTTACCGCTTTGCCGGGTCAGAAGATTCTGATTCACGGTGGTGGAAAGATTGCAACGGAACTGGGTTTGTCACTAGGTATTGAAGCTAAGATGGTGGAAGGCCGTAGAATTACTGATATTGAGACCTTGCGGATAGTAACCATGGTTTATGCCGGACTGATCAATAAAAATATGGTAGCACAGTTGCAGGCTAAAGGTTGTAATGCCATTGGTTTAACTGGTGCAGATGGTAATATCGTCAAGGCGGTTAAACGTCCGGTAAAAGACATTGATTATGGTTTTGTTGGTGATCTGGATGTAAGTTCTGTTTCTTCAGCTACATTGGGTCAGTTGTTAAATGCGGGGCTGGTTCCTGTATTGTGTGCCATTACTCATGATGGTGATACCCAATTGTTAAATACCAATGCAGATACCATTGCCTCGGCCGTGGCTGTAGCGATGTCCGACTTATACGACACACGTTTGGTTTACTGTTTTGAAAAGAAAGGTGTACTTAGTGATGTAGATGATGACAGTTCTCTGGTTCCAGAAATCAGGATGAACGAATTTGAGGGCTTAAAGGCAGAAGGTGTGGTTTCTGGTGGAATGATCCCTAAGTTGCACAATGCATTTGAAGCTATAAAAAGTGGTGTAACCGAAGTATATATCGGCAAAGCGGATGAATTGGTACAAATAAATGAGGGTGGATTTGGCACCCGTTTAATTCAATAACTATGGAACAATATAAAGGGAAAATAGCCATTTTAGGCAGCGGAAATATAGGTTTGTCATTAGCCAAAGGTTTAGTTAAAGCCAATTATGTAAGTCCATCCCAAATTAGCCTTACCAGGCGTAACGTTGCTGGTTTGGATGCCTATGCTGCACATGGCTATCATGTAAGTACAGATAATGCTGCGGTAGTAGCGAATGCTGATATTGTTGTACTTGCGGTATTGCCCCAGCAACTTAACCAACTTTTAGATCAAATAAAGGGTGTTTTAGATGTAAATAAACAATTGTTTATTTCTGTAGCCTCGGGCGTAAGTTGTGCCGATGTGAGAAATAAGCTTGCCGATCAGGCACAGGTTGTTCGTGCAATGCCTAACACAGCTATCGCTATTGGTCAATCTATGACCTGCGTGGCTACAGACAATGCTTCGGAAGCCAACGTCAAAGAAGTTGTGCGGATGTTTGAGACTGTAGGTGCCGTAGTGAAGATCAATGAAGATTTAATGACTTCTGCCACTGCCTTATGTGCCTGTGGTATTGCTTTCTTTTTACGCGCTATCAGGGCGGCTTCGCAAGGTGGGGTAGAGATTGGTTTTCATGCTGATGAAGCACTTAAAATGGCGGTGCAAACCGCTAAGGGCGCCGCAGATTTGCTTCTGCAAATGGAATCGCATCCAGAGCAGGAAATTGATAAAGTTACTTCGCCAAAAGGATGTACGATTGCCGGATTGAATGAAATGGAACACAATGGCTTTAGTTCTTCACTAATCAAGGGCATTAAATTGAGTGCCGAGAAAGCAGGCGCTTTATATACAAAAGAATAATATGATAGAAAAACTGCAGGATGATAGTTTAGTGTTGTTAAAACAACTGATCAGTATCCAGTCCTTTAGCAGAGAAGAGGATAAAACGGCAACTTTAATTGAGCAATTCTTACAAGAAAGATCGGTTAAAACGCATCGTAAACTAAATAATATTTGGGCATACAATAAACATTTTGATGCTCAAAAACCTACTGTACTTTTAAACTCTCATCACGATACAGTAAAACCCAACTCGGGTTATACCCGTAATCCTTACCAGCCAGATGTTGAGGAAGGAAAGCTCTACGGCCTTGGCAGTAATGATGCCGGTGGTTGTCTGGTTTCCTTAATCGCCACATTTTTGTACTTCTATGAGCAGGAAGGTTTAAGTTATAACATCTGTCTTGCCGCCACTGCAGAAGAAGAAATTTCAGGAACCAACGGCCTGGAGTGCATTCTCCCGGAATTGGGTGAATTGGATTTTGCCATTGTTGGTGAACCTACAGAGATGCAACTGGCCATAGCAGAAAGGGGATTGCTGGTTTTGGATTGTACGGCTACAGGAAAGGCCGGGCATGCCGCACGTGAAGAAGGTGAAAATGCAATTTATAAAGCGTTAAAAGACATTGAATGGTTCCGTACCTATCGTTTTTCTAAGGTGTCGGAAATGTTTGGCCCTTTAAAAATGTCGGTAACCATCATTAATGCGGGTTCTCAGCACAATGTGGTGCCTGCAACTTGTACATTTACCGTTGATGTGCGGGTAACGGATGCTTACACGAATGAAGAAGTACTTAAAATTATCCGCACCAATGTAAATTGTGAGGTTAAACCACGGTCTGTGCGGTTAAAACCATCTTCTATAGAAAAGTCCCATCCTGTGGTACAATCTGGCTTGGCCCTTGGCAGGACCACCTATGGTTCTCCCACCACTTCAGATCAGGCGCTGTTGAGCATTCCCTCTGTAAAAGTGGGGCCAGGTGATTCAGCACGGTCGCACATGGCAGATGAATACGTTTTCGTAAAGGAAATTGCCGAAGGCATTGAATTGTACATTAATATTTTAAAACCTGTAATCCATGGTAAATAACAAGGCTATCTACCCTAATGGTATTATTCCTAATTTTGCGAAATGAAGATCTGGCAGAAAAACGTAAGCGTAAATAAAAACATAGATACTTTTACTGTAGGTAGAGACAGGGAACTGGATTTACAAATGGCAGCTTTTGATGTGCTGGGTTCACTGGCACATGTAGAAATGCTGGAAAGCATCGGGTTGCTGACTGCTGCGGAACTGGCAGAGATCCAAAAGGAATTGAAACACATTTATGTGGATATTGAAGCTGGAAACTTTGTTATTGAAGATGCGGTAGAAGATGTACACTCGCAGGTAGAGTGGTTATTGACCCAACGCATTGGTGAAGCTGGCAAGAAGATCCATAGCGGACGAAGCCGCAATGACCAGGTGCTGGTAGATTTAAAGTTATTTTTCAGGTACCGGATTGAAGAGATGGTTAAAAACACCGAAGTGTTATTTAATGAACTGATTTCGCTGAGCAATAGCCACGCCCATCAGCTGCTTCCCGGTTATACCCACCTGCAAATTGCTATGCCTTCTTCGTTTGGATTGTGGTTTGGTGCATATGCGGAAAGCCTGGTTGATGATTTGGAAATGATGCTGGCTGCATGGAAGGTATGCAATAAAAATCCATTAGGCTCTGCTGCCGGTTACGGTTCTTCCTTCCCGCTAAACAGAACAATGACCACAGAACTGTTGGGTTTTGAAACTTTAAACTACAATGTGGTTTATGCACAGATGGGCAGGGGCAAAACAGAGCGTATTTTAGCTCAGGCCATGTCTTCAATTGCGGCTACGCTGGCAAAAATGGCCATGGATGTTACTTTATTCATTAACCAAAACTTTGGCTTTATCAGTTTTCCTGATGAGCTGACTACCGGTTCGTCTATCATGCCGCATAAGAAGAACCCGGATGTATTTGAGCTGATCCGTTCCAGATGTAATAAAATTCAGGCTTTGCCTAATGAAATTGCGATGATGATCACTAACCTCCCTTCTGGCTATCACCGTGATTTGCAACTGCTCAAAGAAACACTTTTCCCTTCCATCATCTCCTTAAATGAATGTTTGGAAATGACCACCTATATGCTGCAAAACATCAGCATTAAGGACGATATTCTAAAAGACCCTAAATATGCTTATCTATTTAGTGTAGAGGTGGTGAATAACCTTGCGCTTGATGGTGTTCCTTTTAGAGAGGCTTATAAAATTGTTGGCGAAAGCATAGAGAAAGGTACGTTTGTACCCGATACAAAAGTAAATCATACCCACGAGGGTAGCATAGGCAACTTGTGCAACCAGGAAATTACAGGCATGATGAATGGCGTACTGCAGCAGTTCAACTTTGAAAAAATTAATACAGCCATTAAAAATTTATTGGCTTAAATACCCGTATAACACAAAACAAATATGAAAGTATCCGCTTTAGCAAGCTCTCTTATTGGCTCAGAAATTATCAAAATCGGTAATGAAGTAAATGAAATGAAACGTAAGGGTGCAAAAATCGCCAACCTTACCATTGGTGATTTTGACTCGAATATTTACCCAATTCCTGCTGAACTGAAAGAGGGTATTGTTGCCGCTTATCAAGATAATCAAACCAATTACCCACCTGCGGATGGTATTTTGCCATTACGTGAAACGGTATCGGCAATGCTTAAAGAAAGATTTGCGCTGGATTATGGCACCAATGAAATCTTGGTTTCGGGAGGCTCCAGACCGCTCATTTATGCTACTTACCTGGCCTTAATTGATCCGGGTGATACCGTAGTTTTCCCTGCACCATCATGGAACAATAACCATTATTGCCATTTGACTTCTGCCAGGGCTATAGCGGTAGAAACAGATGCAGCACATAATTTTATGCCTACGGCCGCACAGTTGAAACCACATTTAAAAGGAGCAACGTTGCTGGCACTTTGTTCTCCCCTAAACCCGACGGGAACCATGTTTACGGCAGATCAATTGGCTGAAATATGTGATGCGGTGCTGGAAGAAAACAACTCCCGTGCTGAAGGTGAGAAACCCCTGTACCTGATGTACGACCAAATTTATTCCTTACTTACCTTTGGAGTAGATCACGTAAATCCGGTGAGCTTAAGGCCTGAAATCAGAGACTACACCATCTTTGTAGATGGTAGTTCAAAATGTCTTGCTGCTACTGGTGTGCGTGTAGGATGGGGCTTTGGCCCGGCAGATATCATCAACCGCATGAAAGCATTGGTGGGACATATGGGTGCCTGGGCGCCTAAGGCCGAGCAGGTAGCTATGGCCAATTATTTCAACCAGACTGAAGTACTGGATGGCTTTTTAGCGGAGTTTAAATCACGGATACAAGATAGCTTAAATGCATTGTATACAGGCTTTATTGCGCTTAAAGAAGAAGGTTTTAGTGTAGATGCGGTACAGCCTATGGGCGCCATTTACCTCACTATTAAAATAGATTACATTGGTAAAACTACTCCCGAAGGTCAGGTGCTTAAAAATAGCGCAGATGTTAACTTTTATCTGATCAAAGAAGCCTTAGCCGCATTGGTGCCATTTTCTGCTTTCGGTAATGATGAAGATATGCCATGGTTCAGGGCATCTGTTGGCGCTTGTACTTTACAGGATGTGAAAGACATGATGCCAAGAATTAAAGCAGCACTAAGTAAGCTGAAGTAACAATGTCTAAAACAAAAGGCGATCCAAATGGGTCGCCTTTTGTTTTATTTAAACTCTGATGTTTTGTGGAATTCAATATCAGGATAATCCCTTTTGGTCATGTTAATCATAAAATCGTTATCAGCCAAATACACAGGATTCCCATCTTTATCTTCTCCAATGTGTTGTTGCTTCCGCTTTAAAAACTCTTCTAATTTCTTTTTATCAGTAGAAGTTACCCAGTTAGATCTGGTGTAGCTTAACATCCTAAAATGCGCTTTTGCCCCATATTCATGCTCCAGGCGGAAAGCAATAACCTCAAATTGCAAATCACCCACGGCACCAATTATTTTTCGGTTACCCGGCTGCTGAACAAAGAGCTGTGCTACCCCCTCTTCCGTAAGCTGTTGTATGCCCTTTTCAAGCTGTTTGGTTCTTAAAGGGTCAAGGTTCTCTACTTCCTTAAATATTTCGGGAGAGAAGCTTGGAATGCCCTTAAATTGCAATTGTTCTCCCTCAGTTAAGGTGTCTCCAATTTTAAAGTTGCCACTATCGTATAAACCAACTACGTCACCCGGCCATGCTTCCTCTACAATACTTTTCTCATTGGCCATGAAGTCCATCGGATTAGAGAACTTTAGTTTCTTTTGCTGGCGGGTATGGTAGTAGAACTTGTTTCGTTCAAATTTACCAGAGCAAATTCTTAAGAAAGCAATCCGGTCGCGGTGTTTAGGGTCCAGGTTGGCATGGATTTTAAATACAAAGCCACTAAAGTTTTTTTCATTTACCAATACTTCCCGCTGCTCCGCTTCCCTGCTTCTCGGACTTGGTGCAATGTCAATAAAAGTATCCAGCAATTCTTTAATCCCAAAGTTATTGATGGCACTGCCAAAAAATACAGGGGCAAGTAAGCCTTCCGTATACATGCTTTTATCCAGGTCTCCGTAAACGCCATGAACCAGCTCCAGGTCATCTTTTAAGCCCGAAAGTTCTTTTGGCTTAAGGAATTGGGTCAAACTTTCATCATTCAGGTCGTTAACCTCAATAACCGGCTCGCTGATTTTGGTTTTGTCTGGTTCAAAAAGATTTAAGTGTTTGTTATAGATGCTATATACGCCTTTAAAGGTATGTCCTTGCCCAATAGGCCATGACAAAGGACAAAGGCTAATGTTCAATTTGTTTTCTATTTCGTCAAGCAAGTCGAAAGCCTCTTTACCCTCCCGGTCCATTTTATTGATAAAAATGATTACCGGTGTATTCCGCATGCGGCATACCGACATTAACTTTTCCGTTTGCTCTTCCACACCCTTAACGCAATCTACCACTAGGATCACACTATCTACCGCAGATAATGTTCTGTAGGTATCTTCCGCGAAATCCTTGTGACCAGGGGTATCCAGGATGTTGATCCGTTTGTCGCTATACTCAAAGCCCATTACAGAAGTCGCTACGGAAATTCCACGTTGCTTTTCAATCTCCATAAAATCGGAGGTACTGCTTTGGTTGGCTTTATTTCGCTTTACAGCTCCGGCCGTATTGATGGCACCACCAAATAACAAAAACTTTTCTGTTAAAGTAGTTTTACCGGCATCCGGGTGACTGATAATGGCAAACGTTTTTCTTTTTTCTATTTCAGGGTGAATCATAAAAGGGTTCAGCGTGTTTTGCTGAAGCGGTTGCAAAGATAAAGATAAATAACAAAAGAAAAACCGGCCATTATAGCCGGTTTTCCATGCGCTTCAATCCCATCAATCCCTCTTCTCCGCAATATTTATGGTGTTAGTTTCTGCCTGATCTGCCACCACGTCCCTCGCCACCACCGCGGCTTTCAGAACTTCTTTGTTGTTGTTGCTGCTGACGTTGCTGTTCAACCTGCTGACGTTGTTGTTGCGCCTGCTGTTGTCTTTGTTGGTTTTCAGCTTCACTGCGTTGCTGTCTCTGCTGCTGCTCTGCTTGCTGCCTTTGTTGTTGCGCCTGCTCACGTTGCTGTTGTCTTTGTTGGTTTTCAGCCTCGCTGCGCTGCTGTCTCTGCTGTTGATCGGCTTGTTGCCTTTGCTGATCTGCCTGCTGACGTTGCGCTTCACCACGTTGTTGGCGCTGCTGCTCTCTTTGCTGGTTTTCAGCCTCAGTACGCTGTTGCCTTTGTTGATCACCTTGCTGACGTTGTGCATCGCCACGTTGCTGGCGTTGTTGCTCAAACTGCTGCTGGCGCTGTTGTCTTTGCTCAGGAGTTTGTGCGTCACGTTGCTGACGATCTGCTCCAGATTGGTTCCTGTTGCCTGGCGTTCCAAATCTTCCCGGACGACCACCTTCAGTTCCCCTATCTCCAGGGTTCGCAGTACCTCTGTCCGGCCTGTTCCCATCAGGATTTCTTTCAGCTGCACGATCTGGTCTGGTCCCATTGCCATTTTCGCCTCTGCCACCACGATTGGCTATATAGGAACTTCCAGGTGCTACAGTTCTTGGAACCGCATTGGCATTATCTCCCCTTCCGCCCCGTGGCGTATACATATTAATGCTGTTGTTAGAAATCCCTCCTCTTCCAGGTCTGTCAGAACGATTAATGTTATACACCCTTACATCCTGACGTGTTGCCCTCCTGATATCATCTCTTCTTGGACCTGTGTAATAAGAGTTTCTGTTGTGTACATAAACATTGGTAATATAGGTAGTACGACCCAGGATTCCATAATTTCTGTTGGCATAGTACCTTGGAAAGCGGCTATAGTAAATGTTGGCCTGTGGTACAAAACACCACCACAAGTCTGGAATGCTAAACCCAAAGTTCACACTTACACCCATTCTTGGCCCTAGTGGCGCCCAGCCATAGTAACCCCCGCCAGATCTCCAGCTTACCCATGCAGGTCCCCAGGTGGTATCCGGGATCCAAAGCCATTGATTGTACCTGTTGGTTACCCAGCGTCCGTAATGGAAAGGAGCCCAACCCCAATCATAATCAGATACCCATGTATTTCCATATTCGGTCATGGCCCATCGTCCATTGCTGTAGTATGGTCTAAAATCACTCTGATCTACATCAGGCCGCCATACATAGCCATACTCCTGATCTTGTATCCAGGTTCCATAAGGAGATAATTCATCGTAAAAAGTTTGCAGAGACACATCATCATCCTGCGCCTTTGTCTGCTGTGTGAATCCGGTGAGCAGGAGCAGTAGCCCCAAAACTATGGCCGGAAATTTAATCCTGTTTTTCATGTGTGTGTGATTTATATTTGTTTCTTAACCTATTTTTAAGATATCAATTTGAGTTCCGATAATTACATTAGTTTAATCTCCAATGTAATCTAATTGTAAACCTATACAGAACAGGCCTTGGTTTAGGTTTTGAGCCTGTAAAACATGATACAATTTACGAAGTATGATGCTAAAAAACAAGTAATTCCATACCACTATGCGCGCTGAGTAGAATATTTAACATTAAAATGCGCTTTACAACCAATTATTTTATTCTTTTGTAAACTGTAAAAAAAGCAATACAGTACTAATTTAATCTATTCAAATGAGCAAAGGCACCCTGTTTTTAATTCCTGTACCGTTAGCGGAAAATGCATCTGCAAAATCATATACACCCTATTTGTTAGATACAATTAACGCTCTGGATACTTACATTGTTGAAAATGAAAAGACAGCAAGAAAGTTTTTAAAAGAGGCGGGATTGCAAAAACCACAAAGTGAATTGAAAATTCACGATTACGGGAAGCACAAACGTAACGATTCTATGGTGCCTTATTTTAAGGAACTGATGACCGGTAAAGATGTGGGTTTGATGAGTGAAGCCGGAAGTCCGGGTATAGCAGATCCCGGTGCGGATGTTGTTGCCGAGGCACATAAAAGAGGGATAAAAGTGGTTCCACTGGTTGGCCCAAGTTCTATTCTTTTGGCTTTAATGGCTTCCGGATTTAACGGACAGAGCTTCACCTTTCATGGCTATCTGCCGATCGATAAAACCGAACGTGGAAAACGGATTAAAGAGCTGGAACAACTTGCCATAAAAAACAAGCAAACACAACTGTTTATAGAAACGCCATTTAGAAACAACCACCTTTACGAAGATATTTTAAAGAATACCGCTGCCCAGACTTTGCTGTGCGTAGCTTGTAACATTACCGGAGAAGATGAGATGATTAAAACCATGTCTATCGGACAATGGCGTCAGGAAAGAATAGACTTGCATAAAAAACCAACTATCTTTTTGTTGTACAGGTAATTTACCTGTACATGTTTTTGCTTTCAATAAAAGCGATTACGGCATCCGGAACCTGGAACTGAATGCTTTTATGCTCCTTAATGGCTTTACGGATAAATGTAGAAGAGATATCCATCTGTGGGGTATCTGTCAGTATAATAGAAGGATGGCTTTTCCATTCTGTTAAATCGATACCTGGTCTTGGGTAAACATAGAGCTGATAGTTTTTAAGCAAGACCTCGTAATTTTTCCATTTTTTAAAAGAAGCCAGGTTATCGGCACCCATAATCAATGCAAACGTTCTGTCTGGATATTTTTCCTGAAGATAAGTTAAAGTATCTATAGTATAAGAGGGCTGTGGTAAGCCAAACTCTATGTTGCTTACCTTAAGGTGTTCGGCCTTTTCCGTTGCCAGCCTGGCCATCTCCAACCTGTCGTACATGTTGCCAAGCCCTTTCTTCTCTTTTAATGGATTGTGTGGCGAGACCACTAACCATACTTCATCCAGTTCCGTAAAAGAAGCCATATAATTGGCTATAATCAGGTGCCCGGTGTGTATGGGGTTAAAAGAACCGAAGAAAAGGCCAGTCTTCATGACAGCACAAATTACGAAGCTATAAAATCAGCCACAAGCTTTTCTGCTTCCTGGCAGGCAACTTCCAGGTCATAATTCTTCAGGATCACATCAAACTTTTCTGCATATTCAAGCTCTTTTTCAGCCTTTGTAAAGCGTTCCTGAAGTTTTTCGGGACTGTCTGTACCTCTTCCTGTTAATCTTTCTTTAAGCACTTCAAGTGAGGGTGGCTGCACAAAAATAGCCAATGCATCTGCCTCATATTTTCTTTTTAACCTGATGCCACCTTCCACGTCAATATCAAAAATCACATGTTTACCAGCGTCCCAGATGCGTTGGATTTCAGAGCGCAGTGTGCCATAAAAAGTACCGTTATATACCTCTTCAAATTCCACAAACTCCTGGTGTGCTACTTTATGCAAAAAGGCTTCTTTGGAAATAAAGTAATAATCCTTTTCATGAACTTCATCTCCGCGCTGCTCTCTTGTTGTAGCAGAAATAGAAAAGGACAGGGATGGAAATTTAGTGAGCAGGTGTTTTACGATAGTGGTTTTCCCGGCACCGGAAGGAGCAGAAAATATGATCAGTTTTCCTTGTTTCATTGATGTTTCGTTATTATGCTAGAGGACGTTTAAAAGCTGTTCTTTTATCTTCTCCAGTTCTTCTTTCATACCCACAACCAGTTGCTGTATTTGGGCATCATTGGCTTTAGCACCCATGGTATTAATTTCCCTGCCTATCTCCTGAGAAATAAATCCGAGTTTTTTACCATTGGCATCCTTACCCTTCAAAGCTTCCACAAAGTAATCACAATGACTGCGTAAGCGAATTTTTTCTTCTGTAATGTCCAATTTGTCTATGTAATAAATCAATTCCTGCTCCAGGCGGTTTTGATCTACATTCAGCTTGCCTACATTGTCTTCCAAAAACTGGTTTAACCGGCTTCTGATTTGCGGAATCCTCAATGGTTCCAAAACTTCAATCTGAGCAAAAAACTGCAGAATGTTTTTAATTCTAAGTTCCAGGTCACTTCTTAAAACAGCGCCTTCATCTTCTCTAAATTTGTTGAAGTTTTTTAGGGCTGTATTAAAGGTTTCATTTAATACTTTCCATTCCGAATCGCTGGCCTCATCTTCCGTGTAGCTGATGACTTCAGGAAAATTAAGAACTGCTTGTAATAAATTACCGGAATTTGCACCCAAATCTATGTTGATGGCCTCCAGCTGTTTGTAGTATTTACTTAACAGTGCTGCATTTATGGTGGCCCCCTTCAGGTTCTCCGCAGAACGCTCAATATTAACAGACACATTTACTTTTCCGCGCTCAATATCCTTGCTACACACATTACGCAGTAAAAGTTCCTTATCGGCATATGCCCGCGGTAGTTTTAAATTCAGTTCCAGGAACTTACTGTTTAAAGATTTGATCTCTACGGCAAATTTAATATTTTCATGGTCTGTAGAGGCCAGGCCATAGCCTGTCATAGATTTTATCATGTGCAAAGATATAATTTATTGTTAAAACGGTTTAATGGTACGATTTTTAATCATTATGTTTAAATTTACATAATGATTTTCACAAGACTTCGCCCATTCACATTTCTTTTCTTTTTGATGTTCGCTTTAATGGTCGTGCCCTTTGTTTCTGAGGCCCAGCAGGCGGGTATTGTAAGGGGGGTAATTATGGAACGTGGTACCACAACACGACTTGGTGATGCAGAGGTTGTAAATAAAAGAACAGGGGCTTCTGTGCAAAGCAATAGCTTCGGTTTTTTTCAGATCGGTGGACTGGTTACAGATACCTTAATGATTTTCAGGATAGAGTATGCCACTACCGAGGCTGCCGTTACTTCTACTAAGGATATGGTTATTTACTTAAACCGGGGTACAAATTTAAAGGAAGTAAAGATTACCGCGGGTCAGAACAGGAAAGAGGAATTTAAAGAAATTAAACAGGATTACAGGGATAAGGGCACTTTTTACGAAGGTAAACCACCATTGTTATCCTATATTTTTTCTCCGCTAACGGCGGTTTATGAGCTTTTCGGAAAGACACCTAAAAATGCAAGGCGGTTTGGTAAATATGCCACCACGGAGCTGCAGCAATCAGAAATTGACGGACTTTTTAATGAGTTTATGGTTAAAAAGCATACGCCTTTAAAGGGAGGCAAAGAGCTGGATTATTTTATGATAAATTACCGTCCGGAGTATAGCAAAGCAAGAAAATGGGCTGAATATGATGCCATTAAGTACATCAGGGATGCTTATACAAAGTATACGGAAGATTTAAAGGCAAATCCTAATCTGACCAATCCAAATCTGGATTCGCTAAAAAGGGAAATATTAAAAGCAGATAGTTTAAAAAGAATTAAATAGAGAGTGCTTCGCAGGCTTTTTCAGCTGCAAGCTTTTCCGCATTCTTCTTGTTGTAGTCACGCCCGATGCCATAGTTTTCACCTTCAATCATAGCCTGAATGGTAAATAACTTAGTGCTTTCGCCTTCTCCGTTCTGCACCATATCAAAGGTGATATCTTTACCATGACGCTGGCACCATTCAATCAACTTACTTTTAAAGTTAGTTTCTGTAAGTTCCAGTGTATGAATGTCGATGTAAGGCTTTACAATCCTCTTCATCAAAAACTCCCTTGTAAAATCATATCCCTTATCAAGATATATTGCACCAATAAGCGCTTCAAAAGCATCACCAAGCATAGAGTGGTGTTTGGTTTGCACATTCACCATCTTCTGATCAAAGATAATCAGTTGGTCGAAACCCATTTTGCGGGCCAGCTGGTTTAAATTTACACGGTTCACAATTTTAGAACGCATTTCTGTTAAAAATCCCTCCTCTTTATAAGGATAGCTTTTAAACAAAAGTTCGGCAATTACAGAACCCAGGATGGCATCGCCAAGAAATTCTAAACGCTCATTGCTGCTCCGGCTCCCGTTTTTTAATACTTTAGCCACAGAACGGTGCCTGAAAGCCATTTTATATAAAACAGTATTTCCAGGAACAAACCCGAGTATGTTTTTCAGCTTTTTAACAAATTCCTTATCAGCCGATAAATAAAGCTTATAGAGGTCAAATAAGGGCATTGAGTTTCGCAAAGATCATGGTAGGTTATTCCTCGTATTTTTTGAATATAACAGATGCATTGTGACCACCAAAGCCAAAAGTGTTACTTAATGCTGCGCGTACAGTACGTTTTTCTGCAGTATTAAATGTAAAATTTAATTTCGGGTCAAACTGTGGATCATCTGTAAAGTGGTTAATTGTTGGAGGAACCACATCATTTTTTACGGACAAGATTGCGGCAATAGCCTCTACAGCACCAGCGGCACCAAGTAAATGTCCGGTCATGGATTTTGTAGAACTGATATTTAGCTGATAGGCATCTTCACCAAAAAGGTCTCCGATGGCACTAACCTCAGAAATATCACCAAGTGGGGTAGAGGTACCATGAACATTAATATAATCAATGTCTGAGGTTTTCATTCCGGCATCTCTAAGTGCGTTTGTCATCACCATTTTAGCACCAAGACCTTGAGGATGCGGGGCGGTAATATGGTTTGCATCTGCGCTCATTCCACCGCCCACAATTTCGGCATAGATTTTTGCACCACGTTTTTTTGCATGTTCAAGTTCTTCCAGAATAATTGTTCCGGCACCTTCACCTGCAACAAAGCCATCACGGTCTTTATCAAAAGGTCTGGATGCAGTTTCGGGACTATCATTACGGGTAGAAAGGGCGTGCATTGCATTAAAGCCACCAATACCGGCTTCATTTATAATGGCTTCAGATCCTCCGGTAATGATTACATCAGCCATATTGAGGCGAATGTAATTAAATCCGTCAATCATGGCATTGGTTGATGATGCACAGGCAGAAACAGTAGCAAAGTTTGGTCCGCGTAGACCATGTTTAATAGAGATGTGTCCAGGCACAATGTCTATAATCATTTTGGGAATGAAAAAAGGGTTAATGCGTGGCGTTCCGTCGCCAGCAAAAAAGTTCCTCATTTCATCTAAAAACGTTTTAATTCCGCCTATTCCAGATCCCCAGATTACGCCTATACGGTTGGTGTCCAATTTAGTAAAATCGAACTGACCATCCTTTACGGCTTCTTCTGTGGAAGCAATAGCAAATTGAACAAAAGGATCGAGTTTACGGGCTTCTTTCTTATCCATGAAGTCTTCAGGATTGAAATTTTTGACCTCGCAGGCAAATTTGGTCTTGAATTTTTCGGTATCAAAACCTTTAATCGGCCCCGCGCCGCTCACACCATTTAGCAAGGCAGCCCAGAAATCCGGGACTGTATTTCCAATTGGAGTGAGCGCACCAAGACCAGTAACTACTACTCTTTTTAATTCCATTTATACGGATTATACGGAGACCGTATGTTTTACTTTACGTTTTTCTCTAAATAGGCAACGGCTTGACCTACAGTGCCAATAGTCTCAGCCTGATCATCAGGAATTGCTACATTGAACTCTTTTTCGAACTCCATAATCAGCTCTACAGTATCCAAAGAATCCGCACCCAAGTCGTTTGTGAAAGAAGCTTCTGGTGTAACTTCGCTTTCATCCACACCTAATTTTTCAACGATAATAGCCTTAACTCTTGAAGCAATATCAGACATAATTTGTTATAATTTAATGGTTAAATAATTCAGTGCAAAGAAAAATAAATTCTAAGACATTTCAAATGTTTTTATTTCCCTGTCAATTTTAATGTTTTTATTCCAAACGGTAAAGTAAAATTAGTTTTATAATTTCGTATCCTCAAATCATACAGGCATTTTGAACAAAACCTATTTAAAATTATCATTAGATTTAGATTTCATTTTGATCGCAATCACCGCATCCTTAAAGGATTATGTGCTTTGCCATAAAATCAATACAAATCTAAGTCTTAACTTTGAGAAAGCCGAAGATCATGAGGTTTATTTTAACATCGATGAGCCGGCATTGTCTTTTTCTAAATATTGTTTTTTTTCTGACACCAGTGAGAACGAATATTATATTCTTAACAACCGAAACAGCGAAGGGTTTTTAATACCTGAAATGAATAAGGTAGATTACTTTATGATCATTCACCAATTTTTGGACAACGAAGACCTTAATTATATCCTTAGTGGATTAAATAAAATAGCTGATATTCAGGTTGCTGCAAAAATTGATCCTGCAAAAATACGCTCCCGTGAAAATTTGGTAATATAAATTTTATATGCTGAGTGTATAAAATACACTATATTTGAATCTTATACTCAAGATAATAACAAGAACTAACCACAACCCGGTAAGGTTTTTTGGTGTAAAAAAAGCTGATTCCAGGGCATTAATAATATAAATTAATTAAATGAAACCTTTTCATTCCAGAACAAAAATAGTAGCAACATTAGGTCCGGCTTCGGCTAAACCAGATGTATTGTTTAGCATGTTTAATGCAGGCTTAGACGTGTGTAGACTTAATTTCTCACATGGTTCTCAGGCTGATCATCAGGTAGTTTTAGATACTATCCGTGACCTTAATGAAAAACACGGTTATAACGTTGGTATCCTGGCAGATTTACAAGGACCTAAAATCCGTATCGGGATCGTTCAGGATGGCGGTATTCACTTGATTAACGGCGCAAAAACAACCATTACTACTAAAGAGTGCATTGGAAGTGAAGAGCGGATTTATATTACTTATGAGACCTTTCCACAAGATGTAAAAGCAGGTGAAATTATCCTTTTGGATGATGGTAAACTGCAGATGCGGGTTTTGGAAACCAATCTTGATGACGAAGTTCTGTGTGAAGTTGTTCACGGTGGCATCCTGACTTCTAGAAAAGGTGTAAATCTTCCAAACACAAAAGTTTCTATCCCTTCTTTGACGATTGAAGACCGTAAAAACTTAGAGTTTGTATTGGAAAATGATGTAGAATGGATTGGTCTTTCTTTTGTGCGTAACGCAGAAGACATTACTGAACTAAAAGATATTATTAAAGCCAGGGGCAAATCTGCAAGGGTAATTGCTAAAATTGAGAAACCTGAGGCTATTGCTAATATAGATGAAATTATCGCTGTTTCGGATGGTATCATGGTTGCCCGTGGTGATCTGGGTGTGGAGATGCCAATGGAAGAAGTTCCTTTGTTGCAGAAAATGATTGTTCAAAAATGTCGTGCAGCTTCAAAACCAGTTATTGTTGCTACACAGATGCTGGAGAGTATGATCACTACGCCAAGGCCAACACGTGCTGAGGTAAATGACGTGGCCAACTCTGTATTGGACGGCGCTGATGCAGTAATGCTAAGTGGAGAAACTTCTGTAGGAGAGTTTCCATTGATCGTTATTGAAACCATGCAAAAGATCATTCAAAATATCGAACAAAATAATTATCCCTTCCACCCGGAGAAATTCCTGAAACCAAAAGCAGAGACTTTTTTAAGTGATGCAGTTTGTGACTCAGCATGTTTCTTGTCTAAACAGACTGGTGCGGTAGGTATCGTATCTATGACTTTGAGCGGTTATACTGCGTTCCAGATTTCAAGCCACAGGCCAAAAGCCTTAACTTATATCTTTACTAGTAACAGAAGCTTGTTAAACAGCTTAAGCTTGCTATGGGGTGTACAAGGTTTCTACTATGATAAATTTGACAGTACCGATCAAACCATCGAAGATGTAAACCAGTTGCTTAAAGAATTTAAATTGGTTAAAAAAGGCGATATCCTGATCAACACCGCAGCAATTCCAATGGAGAAAAAAGGCAAAACAAACATGCTTAAAGTAACCGTTGTGGAATAAATCCTTTTAGGATTGGAAAAAATTAATACTTTTGCAATCCTGAAAAAGGAGAGGTGTCAGAGTGGCCGAACGAGCACGCTTGGAAAGCGTGTGTACCTCACGGTACCGAGGGTTCGAATCCCTCTCTCTCCGCAAATGGTCATTTGAAATAGGTAAAAGCCTACAAATTAAATATTTGTAGGCTTTTCTTTTTGTATTAAAACCTCATTAATTAATGTTATAACAGTTTTGATCTCATGGTTAAACTGCTCAAGTAATTCTGGAAAATTGGGCTTGTCAATGTCCTTCAAATGTTCAAGGTCGTTCGCTAATAGGGATAATTGGTATAGTCCTGATGAAATGGCTGTTCCGTAAAGTTTATGTCCTACACTATTTATCTCAGTAAGCGCTTGCTTTTCTGCTGCCTTTTCGATGAGCTCTCTTGAAGTCGTTAATTCTACAATCACCAGGTTAAGGGCGTCCTTAATTGTTGAATAATCCTCTCCCAAATAACTTTTAAGTTTTTTAATATCAAAATGTTGCGCTGATCCATTTTCAAAATCAGGTGATTTGCCATTTCCTTCTTCCCGGCCTAGGTCCAGCCATTTATTAAAAGTGGTCAGGATGTCGTTCTCTAAAAAAGGTTTAACCAGAAAGTCATCCATCCCGGAGGAAAGGCACTTTTCTTTTTCGCCTTTTACATTGCCGGCAGTAAGGGCAATGATCGGCACGTGCCTTTGGTCATTGATTTCTCGTATAGCCTTAGTGGCTTCATAGCCATTCATTTCTGGCATCTGGATGTCCATAAAGATCAGATCCGGTAACTTGTTTTTACATAGATCTAATGCTTCCAGACCGTTCCGTGCTTCTATAACGGTTGTATTAGGGGCGATTTTTTTGATGATTGTACGGGCCAGAAGCATATTGATTGCATTGTCTTCAGCAACAAGTATCAGGAAAGCAAGGCTTGATGGTTGCTTTTCTTCAGTGTCTGGCTGCTTTGTATTTGTCGCTTTATGATGAAGCCTTGATAATGCGTGGTAGAGTTCCTGCATTTTCAAAGGTTTGGTCAGGCGGTAAGCGATCTTGAGTTCTTCACTGGTTGCGATGATCTTGCCGTCGTCTGAAGAGCTATGCAGTAAAATGAATGCCTGCTCGGCACTGGTCCTGAGAAAATTCTCCCTGATCTTCCGGATCGTTTCCAGTCCGTCCATATACGGCATATGGTAATCCATGATGATCGCATCGTAAGTGTTACCTTTGGTAAGCAATTGAAGAACTTCAAAGCCGTTGGCTGCCTCGGTGGTTTGTATGTTTTTCAGCGAAAGCATGGTCGCTACGATATGCCGGTTGTTATCATTGTCATCTACGACCAGAACGTTTTTTACCTCGTTTAGGTCCGCCCATTCCAGCGCATCCCCTTGTTCGGAACGAAAAGTTACATCAAAATAAAATATGCTCCCTATGTTTGGCGTACTCGTTAATTCCAGCCTACTGCCCATTAAGCCGAGCAGTTTATTGGAGATCGTCAATCCAAGCCCCGTACCGCCATATTTCTTGGTGGTTGAGCTATCTTCCTGCGAAAATGCTTCAAATATCTTTTGTTGTTTATCTGCTTTAATCCCGATGCCAGTGTCCCTTACCGCGAAACGCATGATGGTTTCCTGAGGACTTGCGCTTAGCTTCTCAATCTTTAATTCGATTTCTCCATTTTCAGTAAACTTGGAGGCGTTACCTAAAAGGTTTACCAATACCTGTTTGATGCGGATCGCATCGGCGTAGATAAACCTTGGCAGGTCTGGTTGGAGGTTCAATAGCATCTCCAGTCCCTTGGTCTGCACCTGGTAGGTAATGATGTCTGTGGCCTGGCTGCTTATTTCGTAAAGGTCACACCTCTCAATGTCGAGTTCCAGCTTTCCGGCTTCTATCTTGGAAAAATCAAGGATATCATTGATGATACTAAGGAGGGCGTTGGCGGATTGGTTAACGATGTGAATATACTGGTGTTGGGTTTCGTTCAAAGGGGTCTTCATGACCAGATCTGTAAAGCCGATGACCCCGTTCAATGGCGTTCTGATTTCGTGGCTCATATTGGCCAGAAATTCAGACTTGGCAATATTAGCCTCTTCTGCCCGTTGTTTGGCTAGCTTAAGCTCCTCCCGCTGTAAAATGATTGAGGTGATATTTTGGGTAAAGATCATAATGCCGCCCACTTTTCCGTCATGGGCATACCATGGCCTCATTTCCCAGGTGATAAATTGATCTTCCAGGTCACCTTTCAAACGATACCTGTCTTCTTTTTTACTTTCGATTGCCCCGCCAAGTATTCTAAGGTGACGTGCGCGTCTTTCTTCATCAATATTTTCAAAAACTTCATAATAGGATGCACCGATAATGTTCCGGCCACTTAAATGGTAGTCCTCCAGCCAGCGGTTACTTACTGCAATGAACCGCATATCTCCATCCAGCATAGCGACCGCGGCAGGCGTATGTTCAACGAACGATCCCAGTCTTGCCCTCTCCACGCTGAGCGCATGCTCGATGATCCTCTGTTTAGTTATATCTGTCGCTATACCCAGGTAGCCATTAATCTGGTCGTTGATGTCCCGTATGGCCGTAACCACTAGCGAAACAGTACTTGTTGTGCCATTCTTTTTGATATAGGTCCATTCGTGTTGTTCAGTGCCCGTAATTTCTGCCTCCTGCACAAATACCCGGAAACCCGACACAGGAATGCCGAGCGATTCGCTTAGCTCCTGTCCACGCCGTTCTACCTCCACTGTTGAATGAATGATTGCGGGAGTTTGTTTCCCGACCATTTCGTCGGCCGTATAACCCAGGAGTTTTTCAGCCCCTTTGTTAAATACAGTAATCAAGCCGTTTACGTCCGTGGCGATGATACTGATCTCCGAGGCGGCCTGTAAAACATCATCGAGTAATTTTCGGGAGCTTTGAATCTCAAGCTGTACGCGTTTGGATTCGTCAATGTCCTGGAAAGTGCCGAAAATACGTTTACATACGCCGTTTTGGAATTCCGAATAACCGTGTGCGCTTACCCATAATTCCCTTCCCTGCAAAGTGATGATTTGTAGTTCCAGGTTCCAGGGTGTACCGTTGGTCATGGCCTCGTTAACCGCCGCAGTGATGGCATCCCGGCTATAACCTTCCTTGTAAAAATTGATCGCTTCTTCCAGTATTGGTTCATAATCGGGCTGTACGCCATGAATTTCTTTAGTGATCCTTGTCCAACTGATCTTTTGCGTTACGATATCGAATTCCCAACCGCCAACGTGCGCAACGCGGTTGGTTTGCTCCAGAATTTCTTTGGTTTTCCGAAGGTCTTCTTCCAGGTGATGTCTTTCTGTAATATCGATTGCATTCCCGATGACATAGGGTTCTCCATCCTGTCCACGCTCTAGGACGTTGTTGTACATCCAGATACAATAACCGCCATCTTTAGGCAAAGTGACCATCTGCCCTTTGTCCTTCCCTGTTTGACTGATCCGCTTAAGATAAGCTGCGATATTTTCATAACTTGCTGGAGGTACGATATCAAAAAGGCTCATGGCCAGTATCTCATCCTGGGTATAACCCAATATCGTAGCACCCGCACTGTTGACAGATAGAAACCGTCCCTGCAGGTCATGGGTACACATAAATCCCTGAGAATTCTCGAAAAAGGCCCGGGCGCGTTCCTCGCTCAACATCAACTGGTGTTCTTTTAGTTTCTCTTCGGAGATATCCCGTGCGATAGCGAACAAATTACCAGTTAAGGGTTCTGGCGTGGCTACCCACTGCAACGTTTTGTATTCGCCTGTTTTAGAATAAAACCGATGGGTAAAATTGATGGTATTAAATCCTTCGGACAGGTGCTGTATTTCATTGCGGGTTATTTCCAAATCATCAGGATGAACCAGTTCGAAAAAGGACGTGGTTAGTAATACTTCATTTTCCCAGCCCAGGATTTTATTGAAGGCGGGATTGACTTTTTTGAAAAAACCGTCGGTGCCCGCTATGCATATCAGGTCATTGGATAAATTAAAAAGATTTTCAAAATTCTTGAGCTCTGCTTTCTGGCGGCGTTCAACGATCAGTGTGATTGTTTGTTTGGCTAACAGTTGCAGCAGCCTGGTTTGTGTAGATGTGAGGGCCTTTGGCTCTCTATCGATTACGCACAGCGTGCCAAGCGCAAACCCATCTGGGTCGATCAGGGGTTGTCCGGCGTAAAAACGTATATTGGGATCTCCGGTAACAAGTTCATTGTTCTTAAATCTATCATCTTTTGTGGCGTCCTCCACTTCCAATATCTCGGTACCCAGAATAGCGTAATTACAAAAGGCGAGATCCCGGCTGGTCTCATTTACCGATAGCCCAACTTTAGACTTGAACCATTGGCGGTTTTCGTCTATTAGCGAGATGAGCGAGATGGGCACATCACAGATCAATGAAGCCTGCTCAGTGATCCTGTCAAATTCTTCTTCACTTAAAGAATCAAGTATACTGTAATTTTTAAGCGCGTTGAGACGAGCTTTCTCGTGGTCTGGCCTTGGTTGATGCATCGCTGATTGTATAAAGCGTGTTATACAAATATGCTGATAAATAAGTTGATTACGTAATGTTTCAGTTACATAAGGAGTGAAAAGTCATAAAAGGTTTTTTAGGTGGCTGAGTTTAGGCCTCTTTGAGGCCCAAATGATTGATCTACAGCGATGGTGATGTTGGATTTGAAAAAACCCCGCAGGATTGCAAAGCAAGTCGCTACGGGGTGGCAACGCTACGTTACAGTTCTTTATCCTCGAACATTTTTGCGTCACGGGTATTCTTTTGAACGGCAATGGCCGAAAACATACTTAACGAGAATGCCATGGCGTAAAATCCTTTTTCACTTAGCGTGATATCTGCGTTCCAAAGGCCAATCGTTAGCAGGACCATTGCTGCAATAGTAGCAAACCAACTCAGTCCGTAATAAAGATCTGTGACCGCGAGTCCTTCAGACCTGTCCCTGACACTTTTTTGTACAGAGATAACGGCGAATAAGCCAAATAATAAAATGGTGAAATAATAACCTTTTTCGTTCAATTCCATACCTGCATTCCATAAGCCGATGCAATAGCCTAATACACCTGCCAACAAGGCAAACCAGGAGGCACCAATAAATGCGGCTGTCGGTTTAAATGGGTTTCTAACTTTCTCATCATGTTTTTGCGTTGATGAATTTTCTTCTGTTCTGTATTGTAGCGGTTCCATATTATTTTGTTTTTGATTAATATGAAAGCAAATGTCGGATGTAAAGTCTACCCGAAAAAGGCAGGTTATTAAAATTACTGACGATATATTTTTTAATTATTGTACTTTTAGATCTATTAATATATCATATGGACTCACTTAAAGAGTTGATTAATTTATTCAATAGTACAGACAAAAGGCTATTCAGGCAGTTTTTGCAGCGAAAAAACAAAAGAGCAGATGTGAAAAACCTGCATTTGCTTGATTTGATAGAAACTGACGATATAGATGGCTTAAATAAACTATACAAATCAGAGCGAAATGGTGATGCGTACCATGCTTTGCGTAAAAGGCTGCAAGATAATGTGCTGCTATTCTTATCCCAAAAAACCTTTGAGAGCAATCATTCTGATACCTATGATGCACTAAGGCTGGTCGTAGTGGGACGTTTTTTGCTAGAAAATGATGTGATTAAGGTAGCATTCAAATGCCTGGATAAGGCTGAACGGTTGGCAGAACATCTGGAACAATTTAATTTACTGAATGAACTTTTATTGTTAAAGCTGCAATACGCCCATCTGTCAGGAGCAGAAGACCTGGAAGTTTTGACTGCACGCTTTCTACAGAACCAATCGGATATGCAACGCGAGGCTAAACTCAATATGGCTTATGCATTTTTAAGGAAAGAATTGCAGGAAATCCATCTGGAAGGGAAGATTGTCAATTTGACGACTTTGATAATGACGACTATCAAAAAATACAAAATTTCCAAACAGGACCTGATGACTTATAAGTCCATTTACCAAATTCTTTTCATTGCAAATGAATACGCAGCCATACAGCAGAATTACGGATTAATAGAACGCTACATTCACCAATCAGATCAATTTATACAAGACCAGGCGAAAAAACCGGCCTATCTTTTTTACCACATATCCATCTTGTATTATTTGGCGAACTTTCATTTACGACGCAGGGATTTTGAAAGGAGTACTTCCTATCTTAAAGAAATGAAAGACTTAATGGCAACGGATACCCGTTATCATACGCTTTTTTATTTGCGGTATCAGTTACTCTCTGCGCTTAACCTATTCTTCACCGGCTTTGCTCAGGAGGCAATCGCATTATTGCAAAAGTCGCTAGCCAGTGTAAAGCAAAGCTCTAAACCGGAAGATGTTGAAGATTTACGAATATGCCTGACCATGTTTTTGGCCTTGTGTAGCGACAGGGCGAGCTTAAAGCAGCTCAGTTTACTGACACGTACCGATGCCTGGTATGAGAAAAAAATGGGCATGTTATGGACCATTAGGAAGAATCTGATGGAAATTTTGGTCCAGGCGCAATTCTCTAACATCGAGCTGGCCATGTCCCGGTTAAACAGCTTCCGGAGGCGATATAAAAAGTATTTGCTAAAAACCTCGGAAGAACGTGTGTTGATATTTCTAAATCTGGTTGAAAAACACTTATTAAAACCAGATGTAGCTTTTGATGCGGCATATAGGAAAGCGGTTTTAAACCAGCTGGATGAAGTAGAAAATAATGATATCTTTACCTTAAGTTTTATCGCCTGGTTGATCGCTAGTTTGGATAAGAAAAATGCCTATGATGTCGTTCTCACACTGATATAGGCATTACGGAAAGATCATTAGATTCAAGTTATATGTTACAGTAATGTAGCGGTAGTAAATGGGAAATTGATAGAGGAGAGTTTTTAGTGCTAAGAATATTTTAACTAATTTTATCCATGCTAACTAACGCTTATTATGGATAGAAAGAAAAAAAAACTCGCTGCTACCAAAACTGCTGCACTCGTGGAACAACAGCGCAAAGCCATCAGAGACCGCTTCATCAGCCGGACGAAAGAAATAATCAGGCTGGTGGGCGGAGAAGAATTGCTGCTAAAATTCAATCCAATTTTCATTGAAAAGCTTTATTCCTGCAGGTACCCTAGCCTGAAAGCTAAAGCTGCGCCAGGTGTTGAGGTGCCAAAAACACGCGTCGTTCAGTTCCATAAATTGCTGCATGAGCTCATGGAAGGAAATGCCATCATCATTCCAAACGGCAATGCAATTCCGCTGAGCTGGTACCTTTCGGAAGCTCAGACACTGATAGACGCTATCGGGGAACTGGAACCGGATGGTGACCCGAAATTAATTGAGATTAAAAGACAATTTACCCCCTTCTTTACCGATAGCAAAATTCACCGGCAAGTTCAGGACATGGTGATGGATTTGGTTACCGAAACTTGTCGTTACCTGAGCGATTATAATGAACATTTATATAGGGGCGATGCGTCTATGACCCCATATTTTGCTGCATTCAATCCAAACAATGATATCCTTATCCATACCTTTAAACCTCAAGTGGAAAAGCTGATGACTAAAAAGGGATTTCGTGATGTCATCAAGTTCGGTTGGGCCAGTCCGGATTTCAAGTGGGAATATTTTAGAGTGAAGGCTTCTGCACTTGGATTTAAAGTAACCGGTCTGGATATTCCGTTAGACCTGTACATCAGTAAGCACACCTTGCAGCGACTGAAAGAAAGAATAAATATTACGCCCGGGGTGATGCATGAAATATTGCTGTATACCTTTATGCAAGATCGGATCGCCCATCACTGGACTGGGCAGGAAAGCCTTGTAGCTTATCATGTTGCGGACCAAAAAGTAGGCTATTTCACGGTTAAACTGCATGATAACAAATTGATAGTTCATACTTTTTTGTTTTTAACCAATAACGATACCCCCGAAGGTGATAAGTTAAATCGTCTTTTGAATTTAGAACTGGTAGACAAAAAGTATCTTGAAATTGATAACCTGCCAGACTTCAACGCGTATCATATCGATCAGAATGAGAAACTCAGTAAGCTGTTCAGGGATGCAGGCTGCGGATCGCTGTTGAAACTGGGACATCTTCAAGCCTTCACAGTTAACGAGGTTGCAGATAAAGATCCAGAGTCGATAATTAAATACCTTGCAGACGCATCTTATTTCAAAAAGATTCTGCTTCACTGAGTTTAATAGTGTACATAAATCTTAAATCTGCTCAATTTCGTATCTGTGCATAGGGGAATGATGTAAACAATAGACAGATGCCGTTAAAAGAACTTGAGCGCCTCCAGGCGGTACACCGTTTTATGAAGCTGGAAATCAGCAAGGATAAAGAGCTGCAAGACATTGTGAATTTTGCAGCTGATATTTGCGGGGTGCCTACCGCGCTAATTACATTGCTTGATGAAGAAGTTCAGCATATTCCCTTCAAGATAGGATTTGATCGGCAGAGTACTCACCGACAAGAAGCCTTTTGTAATTATGTGATTGGTCAGAAAGATATTGTGGTTGTACCTGATGCAACGCTTGATCGGCGGTTTTATCAAAACCCCCTGGTCATCAATGATCCTAATATCCGCTTTTACGCCGGTGCACCATTAACCACCAGTGATGGTTATGGTTTAGGTAGTCTATGTGTTATTGACAGCGTGCCCCGGGAACTTACAGCGCAGCAGCGAAAGATGCTTGCAATGCTTTCTCGTCAGGTCATCCAACTGCTAGAGTTTGACAGTAGTTTGAGTATTTTGAAAGAACAGTTTATCAAGGCCCGCAAGGCTGAGGTTGAATTGAGGTCTTTTTTTGAGAGTTCTATCGATAGTCACCTGCTTTTGGGTAAAGATTTTGAAGTGCTTGCATTTAACAAAGCAATGGAAAGAGAGGTAAATTCCATTATGACACTCAACTTAACACGGGGCAGTCAGATGGGAGAGTTTATCCATCCAACGATTAAAGAAAGCTTCTACCTGAATTATCTTCGGGCTTTAAAAGGAACCGCCATATTTGAACAACAGCGGCTGGATCACGGTGGTCGTTCCATTCATTGGGTAATGAAGTTTGAACCCGCATTGAGCCAGGCGGGTGAAATTATTGGGGTCTGCGTCAATTCTTCGGACGTTACCCTTCGCGTACAGCATGAAGAAAAAGTTGCCGTACAAAGCGACTCGCTAAACGAAATCGCCTTTCTTCAATCTCATGAGCTGCGAAAACCAGTTGCCTCAATCATGGGCTTACTTAACCTGATTAAGTATGACGGCCGTGCGGATGAATTTGAAGAATTTAAGCTCATGGAACAGGCCATCTACGAATTGGATGAGAAAATACGAATGGTCGTCAACCATACATCCGGGAGCGGTACAACACAGATAAGCTAACATTTAGTTAACATTAAGGTGTTACCTTAGTTCATTATTAATGAGAACTATGAAGGGTAAGCTGCGAGATCAGTTAAAGTATTGCATTTACATGCTGTTTTTCCTGCTTTTTACCTGCAATTGCAGTTTATGGGCGCAAGAAAAACCGATCACCAATTTCGCTAATAATGATGCAGGCGCTGTTTTCATCCGCATGAAACAGAAATTAACCGTAGCTTTAAAAGAGAATGACTTTAAAATCGCTGCAGAATGTTACCAAAAAATAGGCGAACTGTTTTATTATCAGGCGGCCTATTCCAGGGCTTTGGATCACTTCTTTAAAGCCGATAAACTATTTAAAGCAGAAAATTCCCAGCTAAATGTTGCGGTTAACCTTAACAAAATAGGTGAAACCTATTACCACGGCAGGCAATACAATGCAGCCACCAAAATCTTTCAGCAATCTCTGGGGATCTATAAGCAGTTAAATAACCATCAGGGCATTGCGCAAACCTATGGCTTTATAGGGCAGACCTTCGAAAAGACAAATGGTTACCATGAAGCGGTAAAGTACCAGCAGCTGGCGCTTGATGAATATGCAAAAGCAAATGATAAAAGCGGACTGGCAAAAATATATGAGAACCTGGGTAGCCTTCATGAAGACAAGCTTAAGCTTGACTCTGCGCTAAAGTACTTCACACTTGCCCTTTCGTTGAATAAAGCAAACCATAACCGATTGGCCCAGATAGAAGTGATCAACAACATCGGAGATGTTTACCGTAAATCAGGCAAGTATCAGCAATCGCTATCACATACCCATCAGGCGGCAAACCTGGCGAGGCAACTTAAAGACTATTACCAATTGGGCAGTGCCTACAGAGATCTCTCCAAAGCATTTAACCTGTTAAAGCGGAATGATAGTGCTTATTACTACAGTGAAGCCAGCAGGAGCATCTTTCTACAAATCTATACCAGGGACAATGAGAAGCAGATTGCTTTACTTCAAACCTTGTTTGAAATTGAGCAGAAAGACAATGCAATTAGTCATTTTGAAAACGAAAAGAAGATCAATAATGTCATCGCTATCGCTGCAGGGGCAATTGCAGTATTGGCCGCGCTATTGGCCTTTAGCGTCATCAGCCGCCAAAGGCTAAAAATAAAGAATGAACAAAAGCTGCATGAGCAAAACCAGCAAAGTTTAAAGGGTGACCTTGAAATTAAAAGCAAGGAATTGACCAGCCATACTTTACACCTGATCCAAAAGAACCAATTACTGGAAGATTTGAAGGAAAGGCTCAGCCTGATTGTAAAAGACGACAAGCGTGATCAGCGTAAAGAGTTAAAGCAGTTGCTGAACCTGATTAGCATTAACCATAACCAGGATAAAAACTGGGAAGATTTCAGAACTGTTTTTGAGCAGGTACACGAACATTTTTTTGACAGTGTGAAAAAACATTGTGCTACGCTGACCTCGTCAGACTTGCGTTTGCTTGCCTTGTTAAAAATGAACCTTAATTCTGCAGATATTGCAACCATGCTGGGCATATCTCAAGACAGCTTACGCATTTCGCGTTATAGATTACGTAAAAAACTTCAGCTTCCTGAAGGTGAAAACCTCAGCACTTTTATACAAAATGTATAATTTTTTTGCAGTTAAAATTAGGGTAACCTTCAGTTAATACAAACTTAATGGCTAAATTTTTACTAGGTAAATTGCTGTTTTTTAGTGAGTTGTTTGCTCTTTTGGGTGGTGTGTTGCTGTTGTGTAGACGCGTTTTTAAACCTTGTATCCATTTTGTAACACCAAAAAAGATAGCATAAGGATGGATGCCCCTAATCTTTGCAGCATCATGTCACAAAAACATTTTATGAACCTCAGAAAATTACCTCTTTTTTTCTTTCTCTTATTTGGAAGTACCCTGGCCATGGCGCAAAGGGGCATTATAAAAGGAAAGATCAGCAGCAGCGACTACAAGGAAGCATTAGCTGGTGCTACAGTATTTATTAATGGCACCAACAGCAGTACCGCCACAGGTATAAATGGCGAGTACCAGTTTTATGTAAATGCGGGTAAGCTTAAATTAACCGTAAGGTATCTTGGCTATAGAGATACCGTTGTAAGCATTAACGTAAATCCCAATGAACTAAAAGTGGTTAACCTTGCGCTGCAAAGTCGGCAATCGGCATTGCAGAATGTGGTTGTAACGGGCTTTACCCAAGGTCAGGGAAAGGCGTTAAACCAGCAAAAAAATGCTGATAACATCAAAAACATCATCGCCTCCGACCAGATGGGTAAGTTTCCTGACCCTAATGCGGCAGAGGCTTTACAGCGCGTTCCCGGTGTAAACATTGAGCGTGACCAGGGCGAAGGCCGGTATGTATCGTTAAGAGGTTTGGCGCCTCAATTTACCAATACCAGTGTTAACGGAGAGCAAATTCCTTCGCCAGAAGCAGATGTGCGTTACGTAGCGCTGGATGCGATCCCATCAGACCAGCTGGCTTCGATCGAGGTAAGCAAAGCCTTAACCCCAGACATGGACGGTGATGCCATAGGTGGATCTATCAACTTAGTAAGCCGTTCTGCACAAAGTAAAGTGCCGGTGATTTTAGGCTTTTTAGGTGGAGGATACAATAACCTGATGAAGAAGGGTAATGTGCAGGGTCAATTGCAATATGGCCAGCGTTTCGGGAAGGATGAAAAATTCGGAATGTTGTTCAATAGCAATTATTACCAAAACAATTTGGGTTCTGATGGTATTGAACGTGCCATAAACGACAATGAACTTGAGCTGCGGGATTATGAACTTACCCGGACACGCCTGGGCCTGAGTTCGGCCTTGGATTACCGCTTCAACAATCACCACGAAATATATTTCCGCACTTTGTATTCAAGGTTCACCGATCGGGAATGGCGACGCAGGTATGTGTTTGTTCCGGAAGATGAAGAAATTGAAAAGCTGACTAAAGACAGGTTCGAGTCGCAATCTGTACTATCATTGAACGCTGGTGCGAAACACATCTTTAAGAATTTTCTGCTGGATTATGAAGCCCAGTACAGTTACGCTGAGCAAAATACGCCCTATGACAATGAAGCTGGGTTTGTAGCAGGTATTCCTAGTACATTGAGCTACGCTGATACTAAATTTGCAGCCATAGCGGCAGCTGAGGATTACACGAACAATGCAAGATATGGTTTTGATGAATTGGGAATGGGCAGCTCCATCGCTAAAGATAAAAACCTGACGGCTAAATTTAATATTGGTGTTCCTTATCGGATCAATGGAAGCGACGGTTTGCTAAAATTTGGGGCTAAAGTAAGGTCTAAAAATAAAAGTTACGGCATCAGCCAAAATACCTATGAGAATTTAGGTGGAGTGCCTAATCTTGATCAGTTTGCAGGGCGTCCGGTAAAAGATGAGTTCTTCTCTGGCAGGTATGCCATGGGGAATCCTTTAGATGTTTCTAAGTTGATCGGATACTTTAATGCCAACCCTGCTCAGTTTGAGCTTCAAATTGCAGATAAAGCGGCTGATGAGGCATTGGAGTCTTATACGGCATCTGAGGATGTAATGGCCGCTTACCTGATGGGACGCCAGCAGATGAAAAAACTGATGGTTTTGGCTGGTGTAAGGTATGAGCACACTAAAGTTAGCTACAATTCTAAAGATGTTGTGATTGCCGCCAATGGCGATCTGGAAGCCATCCGTCCGGTAAGTGGCAGCAGTAGCTACGATTTTGTTTTGCCACAACTGCATTTCAAATACGAGCTTAGTAACCTGTCTAACCTGCGTGCGGCAGTTACCTATTCTTATGCCAGACCAAATTTCTCAGAGATTATCCCTTCTCAGGAAATTAACCGTGAGGATCGCATCGCTACTATAGGTAATGCAGACCTTAAGCCGGTAAGTGCCATTAACTACGACCTGATGGCTGAACATTATTTCGGATCTGTGGGTATATTATCGGCTGGTGTTTTTTATAAGCAGCTGGATGATTTCATCTATCGCCGGGTCATTTTCAATTCACCTTATCCTTTAACTGGTACGCCTGTTATCCCGCGTATCGACGTTACCCAGTCACAAAATGGAAACGATGCGAAAGTACTGGGTGCCGAGTTTGCTTTTCAGCGTAGAATGTCTTTTATTCCCTTATTAAAAGATTTCAGTGTTTACCTGAACTATACCTATACCCATTCAAAAGCTACCTTGCAAAGCCGGGAAGCTACGGAAGGCAATGCTGCCGTAACAGAAGAAATCAGATTGCCAGGACAAGCGAGTCATGTTGGGAACGGCTCTTTGGCTTATGATGGGCGCAAGTTTTCTGCAAGGTTATCCCTTAATTTTAGTGGCAGTTACCTCTCAGAAGTTGGTGGAACTAAAGATGAAGATATATTTATTAAAAACCGTCTGCAGCTGGATGCAACTGCAGGTTATGCCATCAATAAAAGATTTAGGTTGTATGTAGAGGCGTTGAACTTAACCAACCAGCCATTACAAGCTTACCAGGGAAATCCGGACCAATACATCCAACGTGAATTTTACTCGTACTGGATGCGTTTCGGGCTAAAGTTTAATTTATAATACCTAAAACTATCATCATGAACATATTTAAATATAGTGTGCTGTCACTTTTATTACTTGCTTTAGTGGCCTGTGATAAAAAGAACGACAATGTAATAGCGCCCATTGCGGGTGAAAACTTCCCACAGATTCTTAACTTAGCTGATGAAGGAGATGGGGAGCTGGAAGATGAAGACAAATTTAGTTTTAAAATTACCCTTGCAGATAGGGTTGATCCAAAAGGAGAATCACTGGAAGGCCGGATTGTTCCGCTTCAAAAAACAGTCCGTGTAAACTTTGAGGTGACCAGTTTTAAAGGCTTTAGCAAGCTATCTGATTATATTGAGGACGCGACTGCCTTTTATGAAATAGACGATTGCAATACTTCGGAAGACATGAACATTGATCTCCACCTCACATTTGATAAAGCAAGTGGTAAAGGGAGTGTTGATTTTCCTGCTGGAGTGGAGGAAATTGAAGTGGAGTTTGAAACTAATCCTGATCTCTTTGATGACGACATCTTAAATACCAGCGATCGTAAAATTGAGATCCAACTCAGTTCTGTGGTAGCAGGTGATGAAAAAGTTGTTGTTAATACTGCTAATAGGTTTGAATACCAGGTATTGGATGATGAATCTGTATATGGTAGTTATGAGGTAGATGTAGATGATGCCGCTCAATTTCAAAAATTTATCTCCTTGTTTGGGCTCATTAATGAAGATGTGAAGAATCTTACTGCGGATGAGGTGGAAGAGATTGAGGTTGAATTTCAATATGGTGAGTTTAAGGCTGTCATTGTGCTCAAAGAGACCGAGCAGATAGATGAATGCGGTGAAGTAGAAACCGTAAATAAAGAGATAGAAATAGAGGGCGGTATTGAAGAGTTGAGTACCGATGCACTGGAAGGTGATGTGGAGTTTGCTGATGATTTGGAGCAGGAAGATGGTTCTGAACTGGAATTTAAATATAAGGGTGGTTTTAAAATTGTTGGCAGTACCCTTCAGCTAACTTTAAAAGGTGAGTATAACGACGAAGAAACTGAAAAAATAACCCTTATCCTTAAGAAATAGAGATGACTACGTTTAAAAATATCATAATTCTAACTGCAGGCGCGTTGTCTTTTCTACAGGCCTGTACCAGCAATACGAATACACAACAACAAACCGCAACGGTTGCCGATAGCATCGTTAAACCGATGTATGTAACAGATACGGTTCAATTTGATACGGATGATCCTGCCATATGGCTGAACCCTGCTGATCCCAGTCAATCCCTGGTGATTGGTACGGATAAGGATGAAAATGGCGCCCTGTATGTATTTGATTTGAAAGGGAAAATAGTAACAGATAAAGTGGTTAGGGGATTGAAACGCCCCAATAATGTGGATATTGCCTACGGCTTGGTTCTGAATGGAAAGTCTGTAGACATTGCGGTTACCACAGAAAGAATGACCCATAAGCTCAGGGTTTATGCTTTGCCAGACATGAAAGCTATTGATCATGGAGGATTGCCTGTTTTTGAAGGCGAAACTACCGAAGGCTATCGTGACCTGATGGGGATTTCTCTATATACCAGTCCGACGAAGGAGATTTATGCCATCGTAGGCCGCAAGACTGGACCATTGGAGGGGGAATATTTATGGCAATATTTGCTAACGGATGATGGTAGCGGCAAGGTTAAAGCTACACTCAAAAGGAAGTTTGGCAAGTACAGCGGTAAAAAGGAAATTGAAGCGATTGCCGTAGACAATGAGCTTGGTTATGTCTATTATTCAGATGAACAGTTCGGGGTTCGTAAGTACTATGCCGATCCCTCTAAAGGTAATACGGAGCTGGGGATATTTGCCAAAGAAGGATTTAAAGAAGATCATGAGGGTATCAGTATCTATAAGACTACAGCTAAGACAGGATATATATTGGTGTCTGATCAGTCGGCCAACCAGTTTAAAGTATTTAAGCGGGAAGGTGATAATGCTTTTGTGAAGAGCATCCGAGTGTCTACCAACAACAGTGATGGTTCTGATGTGGTGGCTGTACCTCTGAATAGTGATTTTAAACATGGGTTATTTGTAGCCATGAGTGACAATAAGACTTTTCAGTACTACCGCTGGGAGGATATGATTGGAAAAGAATTAGCGGTTAAGAAATAATCTAATATAACGTACCGTTGAGAAACGGTACGTTTTTGAATGTCTTAGGGTGTATCAATTAAAGATTCAGGTGCTTCGGAAAGTGGACTGACCTCGCATGAGAAGGAACCATTAGTAATTTTTCTGTAGGAAGGAGGGGTAACAATAACTCTTTCTAGAGTGGATTCAAATTGACCTTCAACTTTTTTCTGGTTAAAGGAGGTGATTTTTAGCTTACCTGATATGCCAATACTATTTAAGGTAATCTCATTTGGTCCCTCAATAATTGAGTAGAGAATAACAACATCGGTTTCAATATCATATTCCCCAACTCCATTAAAAGGCCATATTACCAGAGATATGTTTTCATTATCTACCCTTGCATTGAGCATAAGAGTCTGATATCCCTCATTTTCTCCATAATATGTTTGAATACTTTGTTTTCCTGAGCTCTTTTTGGTAACGCCATCTAATTTGAATTCAATTTTAGTGTTATTGTCCACCAGTTCTCCTATACCCTTTTTACAAGAACTTAAAAGGATCATACTGGCGAAGAAGCAGAGGGATAATTTTAGAAATTTCATATGCGCTAATTTGGTTTAAGCCTGCAAGATAGGAAAAATATAAATCTATCTACAACACTGGTGTTTTCAATAAATAAACATTTTCCAATCCAAAGCGTTATAACTATAACATTAAATTATAAAGTTATGAATAGAGCACAGGATTCAAAGCTTACCGGCGATATGCAGGGCAGGCCAACATCAGATAGGGCATATCATGATGTTACAAACGACAAGAAACAACAAGGCATCACCAATGCAGGTGGCCAGCGGTCAGATCAAACGTCTAACAAAGACAACCAGCGTAAGCGGGGTCAATAATAGATAAAGCCTGAATCACAAACGATTCAGGCTTTCTTTTTAAAGCGAAATTTTGCAAAAGATGTAGCGTGTATATCATCGCATTTTAAAACAACAAACCCCGCTTCTATTTAAAGAAGACGGGGTTTAATCATTCATAGGGATGATGACTAGAACTTATAACCGAAACCTAGAGAGAATACCTGGTTTTTGTACTCAGGAGTTTGACTAGATCCGTTTTCGTTGTTTTTTTGGAAATCCAAAGCATAACGGCCGTGGAAATCTACGTTGCTGTTAATATCATATCTGAAACCGATCAAACCACCAACTAAACTTTTCTTAAACCTGTCAGAATCGTTTTCTACAATAGTTTGCTGTGCAGAACCAAATCCATTTTCAAATTTGTTTTTAGTAGAAGTTAAAAACGATACTTGTGGACCCACAACAAGGTTTAATCCGCTTCCACCCAATTTAATGCTGGCCAATAAAGGAATATCAATGAAACTGGTAGTTTGGGTAAACTCGCCAAATGTGCTTTCAGATTTATATCCTTTAGTAGCATACAATGCTTCTGGTGTAAATGATAATCCCTCGATTAAAGTGATGTCTAAGGTAACACCCACATTAAAACCAGGATTGATTTTAGTATTAAAATTATTGTTTCCATCATCCTTGATGATGTTTGGTAGGTTTACTCCACCTTTAATCCCTACTCTGATTGGGCTTTGTGCATTTGCAGCTCCTGCAACAAAAAGTCCGATTGCTAGTATAAATATCTTTTTCATTTTATTTCGGTTTTATTTGATAGGCTATATGTAAGAAATGTGCCAGTCTGTATAAATGCTTTAAATTAAATTGTATTGATTTGTTATGAATAGCTGTTTTATAGGTGTTTATGTTTGTTTTTTGCTGGCGTTGCTGAGGAAAAAAAGAGCATAGACAGATAATTGAAAAGTGTATCGAATTTAATACAAAACCTATGTGTTGCGATTCGAGTATGTATTTAATACCATCTGATTTTGTTTACCTTTGAGTTTTAAAGCCCGTCTAAATCCTAATGAATTTTAAGCAATACATTCTTCCTGTTTTTATTTTAACAGCCATATTTTCCTCCAAATCTGCCTTGGGACAACAAAAAACCTATCTTGAAACACTCGCATCTCCAAATGAATGGGTAGATTCTGTTTTTCATAAATTGGGTAAAAGGGCGAAAATCGCACAGCTATTCTTTGTGCGGGCACATACGGATAAGGGGAAAGCTTATGAAGATTCTGTAGGGAATGTGATTAAAAAAGAACGTATCGGTGGACTGGTTTTCTTTCAGGGTGGTCCGGGAAGGCAGGCTATCCTGACCAATAAATATCAGTCATTGTCGAGAACTCCCCTGCTTATTGCCATTGATGGAGAGTGGGGATTGGGCATGCGATTAGATAGTACCATTTCTTACCCCTACCAAATGTCGTTAGGTGCAGTTCAGGACAAACAGCTTTTATATAAAATGGGTCTTGAGGTTGCGAAGGATTTTAAACGCATTGGTTTGCATATGAACCTTGCACCGGATGTAGACATCAACAACAATCCTAAAAATCCGGTGATCAATTACCGGTCTTTTGGCGACAATAAATATAACGTTACTACAAAAGCTGCGGCTTATATCAATGGGATGCAGGATGGAGGATTGCTGGTGAGCATCAAACATTTTCCCGGCCACGGAGATACTGATGTAGATTCGCACTACGACCTTCCTCAGCTTAATTTCACAAAGACACGCCTGGATACCCTGGAAATCTTTCCTTTTAGAGAACTCATTGCTAAGGGCGCTTCTGGTGTTATGGTGGCACACATGAGTATTCCGGCATTGGATACTACTGCACACATTCCTTCTACTTTATCTAAACCCATAGTTACAGGGATCTTAAAAGAGGAGCTCGGTTTTAAGGGGCTTATTGTTTCAGATGCGATGGAAATGAAGGGCGTAGTAAAATATTTTAAAGATGGTGAAGCGGATGTAATGGGTGTAATTGCTGGTAATGATATTTTGGAACTCTCTGAAAATAGTGACCGTGCAGTAAAATTGGTACGCAAGGCGGTAAGGTCTGGCAGGATCAGTATGGAACGCATAGACGAGAGTGTAAAGAAAATTTTGGCAGCAAAGTATTATGCCGGTTTACATGTAAAAGATACCCTGGCAGAAAGCAATGTGGTTGCTGATGTAAATAGGGTAGAAAGCTTGAATTTAGTTCAGCAACTGGCCGACGCCTCAATGACGCTGTTAAGAAGCGCAGGCCCCATCAAAGCCTTGTCTACAGAAAAGAGAACGGCTATTATTAGTATTGGCACACCTAACGTTACCCTTTTTCAGCGTGATCTTGGTAGCGCTTACAAAAACTCCGTATTTTTTACGCTGGATAAAACTGCCAATGCCAATGCGGTAGCAAAAGTTGCCAGGGAATTGGGCATGTTTGATCAGGTCATTATCGGTATCCACGACAGCCGTTTGCGTCCGGGAAATGGCATGGTGCTGAGCGCTGATCTTAAAATGTTCATTAAAGACCAGTCTGCAAAAAATGCCATATTCGCACTCTTTGCTAATCCATATAATTTAAGTGGGCTTCCTGGTTTGGAAAATAGTAAAGCCTTAATTGTAGCCTATCAGAAAGAAGACTTTATGCAGCGGGCCGCTTCATCGGTCATCAAAAACCAATTGATTCCTACCGGGAGATTGCCTGTAACTGTAAATGCTTTTTACAAATATGGGGATGGGTTGTAAGCGAACAACAACTAATTTTGGTTACGGGAAACCATAAATTGAAAGATCTGTATCACGCTATATTTGTGGAATTGAAACAAATCAATTTTTAAATATCAATTATGGAAGCAATTAAACCTGGCCCGAAGCCAAAAAAAGACGATGGTAAAGATGATAGAAGACGGAGAGTCACACCTGAAGTTAAGCCTAAACATCCAGATTTAAAACCTCATGTACATAAGCCTAAAGATTAATCGGTTAGAAAAGTGAATCTAATTAAATCTTAATGACTCTTACAAGTTAAAACAAAAAAGCACTCGATTAAGGGTGCTTTTTTGTTTTAAGAATTGAATTAATTAATCTTCAAATCCACAAAGGCTTCTGCCGTCTTTTTTTGCATCGGCCAAAGTAATTGAGATCACTTCACTTTTACAATTATCTAACGAGGGGCAGTTGTGATTGAGGTGGTATTTTTTAGCAACACGGCTATTACATATATATACTTTTGTGGATTGCCAATATATATATGAACAAATCCCTCCCGTAATTAAAAAAAGTAAGGTAGCGGTGGGTATAGCTTTTTTTAATATGGATTTGCTATTCGATTTTTTGATTTGGAGCTTAACTGACTGCTCTGGATTTTTGGACTGATCTGTGTTAACATCGTCTTCTTCAATAGATACGTCTATCTTTTCCCTTTCTTCAAATATAGGACTGGTATTATAATCTGTTCCAAATTTATATGGTCGAGGCTCGAAGTCTATCAGCCACGCTAGAAGTTCAATGTTTCTTGGTTCCGGATTTTCAATTTTATCTTTTAGAAAGTTAACAAGGGGTCTTAATCTATCCGCATCAAATTTTCTAATGCTATGGCTGTAGTCAATAGATATCTCCCCCAAATTGAAAAAATCCTTAATAATCTTTTCATCCTTTCCTAGTGGCCTCGCGCTTAAAACTAGAAGGCATTCTTCCCTCAATTTTGCAGGGGTTGGATGTGACAAGTTTGAAGAAAGTTGTCCCTTAACTTTCTTTAGGTGGTAGCAAGTAGTCACCACTTTTTTATAATCCTCGAGCATAATGCAAATAATTCAAGGGTAAATGTAACCGGAATTTTTGGAATCTTTTACGGTTTTCCGGAATTCCATTGGAATTGTCCGAATCATCGGAACAAGATGAGGATCAATGTTTTTGGTCCCCATACATTTGCTTTCGAAATCGGTTGGAGGCTCAATCAGCTATTGTGGCTCATGTACAGACCGGTTTTAAAAGAGAGAAAATTGCGGTAGGTAATGACCGGTTTGGGAAGCAGTTGTTGCATCCCGCAATTGAATCTCATTCTTCCCAAAAATTTCAGAAGCGCTTCTGAAATGCAATCGTAGCAACCTCCATGATAGGATTCGTGGAGGCCTACAAAGTATTTCATTCTAAAATTTTTGAACCATGTTCGGATTTATTTTTTATCTTCTAATGGGATTTGTATCCCCTTCGCATTCTAATGCGAATTCGAAAAACGACTGTAAAGGTGCGGTTACTGCTAGCCGCCCAGGACCAGGTGGTGAAACGGGTAATAACGCACCTAGATAATAACTAAAATACGGGCATTTTGCCCGTATTTTTTTTAATTTAGAGGAATAATAAGAATCTTGAAAAGATACACTACGCTTCTTCTTTTAATTTTAATGCTTTCTTGTCGTCAGGATAAGGTAGCATCCAAGTTGCCTGCTGAAAACTTGTACTATGATCGGGCTTGGTACTTTTGGGATCGCAACCTTCCGGACAGTAGTTTCATTTACTTTAATAAAGCCAAAGAGAAATCTTTAAAAGACAGAGATAGCGTTAAAGTTGCGAAGTCACTAATCAATATGGCAATTATTAGCGGTGATCGCGGCGATTTCTTTGGAAGCCAGGAAATCTCGCTTTCAGCTATCAAATATCTTAATCCTCATATTGAAAGTGAAAAAGAAATTCTCTCCATGAATTATAATAATTTGGGGAAAATGGCTAATCGGTTGAAAAACTACAAAGAGGCCCACCAATTTTATCTCAAGTCTCTTGATCTCACTAATAAAGAAAGCTCTAAAAACATCTATCTGAATAATGTTGCAGTTAATCTGATAGATCAACATAAATATGGGCATGCCCTTAAATACTTTAATAAGCTACTCTCTACCAAAAGTATAGAGAAAGATCTGGTTACATTTTCAAGGATACTTTCCAATACTTCTAAAACGAAATGGCTTCAGAACTCATCCTATAACCCGGTACCAGGCTTTCTCAGAGCCTATCAAATCAGGTTAAAAGGAAATGACCTTTTGGGGCAAAATGCCAGTTTAGCGCATCTTGCCGATTTTTATATGGAGAATAGGCCAGATTCGGCAGTTTTGTATGCATATAAAATGTATCAAGTTGCCCAGCAGACTGGCATCGCAGACGACCAGCTGTATGCTTTAGAGAGACTCATTAAATTGACTCCACAGGACAAGTCAAGACAATATTTTAAACGGTATAGAAAACTGGAGGATAGTTTAGATACCGACCGAAACGCTGCCAAAAACCAGTTTGCGGTGATCCGGTATGAAACAGAAAAAAATAAAGTAGACAATCTCAACCTGCAGAAGGAAAATGCAGAAAAGAAATATCAGATTATCAAGCATAAGGCTTTTCTTTATGGATCGTTCCTATTCATTGTCGCTGCGGCTATCATTGCTGTTCTATGGTATAAGAAAAGAAGACAAAAGCTTACGCTTGAAGCGGAAGCTACCATTCGCGAGAATAAACTTAAGCTTCATAAAAAGGTTCACGACGTAGTCGCAAATGGACTATATACGGTAATGTCCGAAATTGAGAATAGGGAAGGACTAAACAAGGATCGAATTTTGGATAAGATGGAAATACTCTATGAAAAATCGAGGAACCTGACTTACGAAGAGAGTCCAGACGTAAATTCCAACTTCAAGGAGAAAATTACTGGTCTTATGACATCATTCAGTTCAGCAGAGAGGAGGGTCTTAATAGTTGGTAATGGGGAAGAATTGTGGGCAGAGGTGAATGTAAAAGCAAAACATGAAATTGAGCACATCCTTCAGGAGCTGATGGTAAATATGGGAAAGCATAGTGCGGCAAGTACTGTAGTGGTGAAGTTTGAACAAATTGGAAATCATGTTAATATTTATTATAATGATGATGGTATTGGTATAAAAGGAGCACCTAATTTCAAAAATGGACTGAACAATACGGGAAACCGTATTCAAAGCATCGGCGGAGAAATTACTTTTGGTGCAAATAAAGACAAGGGTTTGAGCATATTCATTTCCTTTCCAATAATCTAAATAAATATGATGTTCGAACGTGTACTAATTGCAGAAGATCACGAAAATACAAGCCTTTCGGTACAGACGGTACTTAAGGAACTCGGAGTTAAGGATCCAAAATATGTGTTTTATTGCGATGATGCATTAGCTTGGATTCAAAAGGGACTGAAAACTGCTCAGCCATACGACTTGCTGATCACCGATCTTTCGTTTGAGGAAGACCACAATATTCAAAAAATCACTGATGGCACAGCGCTTATCAAAGCTGCCAAAGATCAGCAGCCCGGACTTAAGATTCTGGTGTTTTCTGCTGAAGGTAGAGCTGATGTTATTGATCCTTTAATTAAAAACCTTGGTATTAATGCATATGTGCGTAAAGCCCGTCAAGATGCTAAGGAGCTAAAGGTTGCATTAGAGGCAATTTCAAATGGAAAAAGATATTTCTCGGTCCCGGCAAGACGGAATCTACATGAACGCAATTCCTATAACTTCGATACTTACGATACGACCGTTATTGCATTGTTGGCGGGAGGTATGAAACAAAAGGATATTCCAGAATATCTTAAGAAAAATAGCATTAAGCCGGGTGGTTTAAGTAGTGTAGAAAAACGACTTAATCTCATTAAGGATGTTCTAGGATTTTCCACGAATGAACAGCTTATTGCATATTGTAAGGACTACAGAATTATTTAAAATAAATTTTGACTTTACGGTTTCCCGTAAGGAAAGCGCTGTTTGTGAGGCTACTTTTGATTCATAATAAGGAACTAAAAATTTGATTATGAAAAAGTATTACGTAAACAAGAAATCCCAGTCCAATGGTGATCATGAGGTTCATGATGAAACCTGTTCTTATCTCCCAATAGTCGCGAATAGATTATATTTAGGAGAATTCTATTCCTGTGTTAGTGCAGTGTTAGAATCAAAAAAACATTACAATAATTCCAACGGTTGCTATTATTGTTCTCGGAATTGCCATACTAGTTGATTAATGTGAGATATGGAATATAAAGTAGTACCATTCACTGCAACTTTGGATCAGAAAAAGGAAACCACAGCAGTCGTAGCCGAGCAATTGGGCAAACTAATAGAACATTACAGTAGTCAAGGTTGGAAATATATAAGATTAGAAGGTGTTTCTACTTATGTACAGCCAGATCCCGGATGCTTCGGGCTGGGGGCAAAACCGGGCTATATCGCTTCTTATCAAATGGTTGTTTTTAGTAAATAGACCTGTCGTGAAAATTCTTTTACTGTTGCTAATTAAGGCGTATTGGGCCATGATTCCCAGAGCGAAAAGAAGATCATGCATTTTTAAGATAAGTTGCTCTCAATATGTATACCAGAAGACTACAAAGTACGGTCTTTATGAAGGCCTTCGGGCCTTCAGGTATAGATTTTACAATTGCCGTTCCGGTTTTCATGTATTCGAGCATCCTTCTGAATTAACAACCTTAATGATCTTAAGAAATGGAGAGATCATTTCTCAAAATGAGATTTCTGAACGATTTATTAAAAATGAACAATAGCAAAATATAATATGGACAGTATAATCAGCACTGAATTGCAGAGTCATTTCCTAAGACTTTATCAAATGGCATGCTCGGATGAGAATTTTGACAAACTTGAAATGAAGCAGCTCTATAAATTCGCAGAACAGAGAGGCGTAGAGACCGAACATTTGAACGAAATGCTTATCAATCCTATCCAGAGAATGGAGATTCCGGTTTCCGTAGAGAAACGTATAGAATATTTATATGATCTCGCTATCATGATATGGGTAGATCAGGAAGTTACAGAGGACGAGTACAACCTTCTTAAGAAATACTGTAAGACATTTGAATTTTTGGATGAAAACGTAATTGCAATTTGTGACTACCTCATCGACTGCGCCAAGCAAGAAAAATTACTGCCAGAAGTGTTACAATCAATAAACTAAGCGTTATGGAGATTAAAAAGTTATTCGTGATTAAAAAAAAAGAGGCTCCTGAAGCTGAGGTGGCAACAAGTGCAGAAACAGACGAGCACAATATAAGAATCACTTACTACCAAAGTGGGTATGGAGCCGCATTGAAGGCCATGGGAGGTCCAATAAATTTTAAGGCATGCTTGGAAAATGTATACGAAAGCTTTGAGCAACAATGCCGTGATCAGGAAACTCAACAAGCAAGATTAAAACGGCCCTACATTGACGAGAAAACGAGGAAGCACAGCGAGCTTAAAAATACAGAGACTGCCATATCAATTTTTGAGGAGAAGAGACAAGCATTAGTGGATAAAATCAATAAAGCGACTAACGAAATTGAGGATGTAAAACACAATCCTGAAAAATATGGGGTAGAAACATCCAAACGTCCGAAAGCACAGTTTTATATAGGTTTATTCCTGCTTATTCCCATCACGCTTTATTTGTTTGTCTTCTATATTTCGGCTACTTACTCTGCATTCTTCAAGGACTTCTCCAATGATAGCCTTACCGCTGCCATTTTCGATGCCCAGGCTTTTAGTCGTGCTCTAAATGCTGGCTGGTTAGAAGGAGTGCTGATCTTTACAATTCCTTCAGTATTCCTGGGCTTGGGGTATATTATTCATATGTTGCAAAAGGGAAAAGGACTTAAGAACGTTTTCAAGGTAATTGCTCTTTTCATTACAACATTTTTATTTGATGGGCTTTTGGCTTATCAGATTGAGAAAAAAATCTATGATTTTAATAAGACACCAGATTCAGCACCTTACAATCTAAAAATTGCTTTAGGGGAAGCAGAATTTTGGATGATTATTTTTGCAGGTTTTGTTGTGTATATCATCTGGGGTCTTGTATTCGACATTACAATGAAGGAGCATGAAAATCTTGACAAGATCAGAGGATATATTAAAACGAAGCTTGAGGAACTAAAAGCACTCGAAGCCTCTAGAAGCGAGGCGGTAATTGAAATTGAGCAGCTTAGGAAAAAAGTTGTAGAGATTAGTGGTAAGATTACCGAATTGCAAACTACCATTGATGGATTTGTATTTAACATCAGGCAATATCTTTTGTATCATGCACAATATAAAGAAGGATGGTTTCAGGCGGTAGCATCTGAAATTGCGCTACCACAACAAAGGCAAACTGAGATACTGGAACAATGTGAAAGTGTCGCCCAAGAACATCTCCAAGGACTTAATCTCATCAATCCAACATACCAAAATGTCATTTATTCCAAAATATCGTAGTTATGAAAGCTAGAATAATTAGATTGCTGTTACTATTTAGTGCCTTACTTATAATAAGTTGTGATAAAAAAAGTAAAGATGGTAACAACTCAAATAGTGCGAAACAACCAGCGACGACTAGGAAGGATAATCTAAACATAAGTATTCTGCTAGACCTTTCTGATCGGATAGATCCTGTAAAACACGCAAATCAGGGGATGGATTTCTACAAACGAGACTTAGGATACATCGAAGCAATCGTTAAAGGTTTTGAAACTCATTTGAGATCAAAGCCTGTCAGGCAAGATAATGATGATATTCAAGTCTACTTTGAACCGGAACCATTGAATTCTGAAATAAATAGTCTGGCTAAAAAGCTCAAATTTTCCTTTACAAAAGATAATACCACAAAGGCATCAATTTTGAAAATATCGAAACAGTATAATTTAGCCTCCAACGAAATTTATAAGCTCGCAATTAAAAATAGTGAGTATATAGGATCTGACATATGGGGGTTCTTCAAAAATAAAGTAAATGACTACTGTATTAAGTCAAACCATAGAAATATTCTATTCATTCTAACCGATGGCTATGTATATCACCGCTACTCAAAGTTCACTGAGGGGTCGAGAAGTTCTTACATAACTCCTGAATTTCTTAAAGCTTTAAAACTGAATACTTCCAGCTTCCAGACAGTTATGATGAGGAACGATTATGGATTTGTAAAGGCAAATGATAATTTAAGCGATCTAGAAGTTATCGTATTGGGTGTTAATCCGGCAAAAGGTAATCCGTTTGAAGGAGATGTGATTAACGAATATTGGGTAAAATGGCTTAAAGAGATGGGGGTGAAGCAACCTATAATGAAACCGATTCCTGCCGACTTACCATCGAATTTGGAATCAATCATTCAAAGTCACATTAATCGAAATAAAATTCACGTAGATAGATAGCAATCCGATTGCTTCAAATAATAGTGAATCCGGAAGGGGAAAGAATAGAAGGGTAAAGATAAAATTGTATCAAAAAGATCGCAAGCTCTTTCGATGGGTATGCTAAAGTTTCTTCATGAATTAAAATAAAAACGAGCAGAAGAATTTATACTTACTGCTCGTTTTATATTTAGATTTATTTTACCTTTTCATGCACAGCTTCATAAGTCCAGTTGTGTAAAAAACCTTGAATCTTTTTAACGCTGTGACCGTCATTTTCTTCCAGATATGCCGAATTTTCGATGTGCAGCACTTTGCCATCGCCATCCAAAATCAAAAATACGGGATAACCAAAGCGGCCGGGATTGCCCAGCTTATTCAAAAGAACGGCATTCTTGTTTTCTTTACTCATGTTTACAAGTACGGTCTCAAATTTGTCGTTAAGGTATGTTTTTAGCTCTGGTGTTTTTTCTACCAGGTTATGAAACCGGATACACCAAACGCACCAATTGCCTCCAACTTGTACGAATACATTTTTGTTGGCCTTTTTTGCTTTGGCTGCTGCAGCATTGATGTCAGCCTGTGCATCAGCTTTAGGGTTATAAATGTGAACAGCCTCTTGTGCTATAGCCGCTGTGGATAGCATCATAAAAGCAAATGCAACTAAAACTAATCTCTTCATGTTTATAGATTTATACACAATTCTAAGAATTTATAATTTAAGGATCGTAATAAGTACTCAATATTATTTTAGAGTTTAACCCGTCTGAAGTTATTGATATATGGCTTTGTTTGCAAAAGAACCTTCTTCACGAATCGAGAGCACAAGGACGGGCTTTAGTCTGGTTGAAAAAAAATTGTTATATTTGTTTAAAACAACAGGTTATGTATTCAGCAGTTAAAGGTATTTATGAAAATGGGACGCTCAGGTTATTAGAACCGGCTCCTGATGTGAATAAATCTGAAGTATTAGTGATGTTTTTAACAGAAACTAAGACAGCTTTAAGGTCTGTAAGACAGCCAGGAGGTTTACTTCGCCTTAACAAATTAAAAGGAAAAACATTAGATATCCCAGATGATTTTAATGATCCCATTGACGATTTGAAAGATTATATGTAAATGAAGCTTTTGATAGATACTCAGATACTTATTTGGTTTCAATTAAATCATCCTCAGCTTAAATCAGAGATCGTAAAATTGCTTACGGATACTAAAAATGATGTCTACGTAAGTGATATTAGTCTATATGAAATTGCAATTAAACAAACCATAGGCAAGCTTCCTGATCTTCAGGCAAGTATTCATGACGTTATTTCTGTAGCACTTGAAGATGGTTTCTCCTTTCTTCCACTTTCACAGGAGCATATAAACAACTATAAACATGTGCCACTGTTTCCAGATCACCGCGATCCATTCGATAGAATTATTATATCAACTGCTAAATTTGAAAAAATGACTATGGTGTCAGCTGATGAAAAATTTATTCAATATAAAGACTACTTAGAGCTGATTGCGGGATAAGTAAAATATTAATTTTATGCCTCAACAACCGCTAAAAATACTACAAGCATCCGCAGGATCTGGTAAAACATTCAGTTTAACAGCACATTACCTTACACTGGTACTCAGCAGCGAGAACAAGTATCGGGAGATATTGGCCGTAACTTTTACCAATAAGGCTACGGAAGAAATGAAGACCCGCATTATGGAGGTGCTGAAGGGCTTTGCGGAGGGCGATGCTTCTAAAAAGATCGGCGATTACCGGGAAATTGTGCTGCGGGCGCATCCGGATTTATCTGCAGAGGAGCTGAAGTTAAAGGCAGATGTAATTTACCGGAAGATTTTGCATGACTATAATCGCTTTTCGGTAAGTACCATCGATGGTTTTGTGCAGAAAGTCATCCGCGGCTTTGCATTTGAATTGGGATTGGATGCAGGTTATGGTTTGGAAATGAACTATGATAAGGTAAAAGCGGAACTGGCAGACCGCTTAGATAAAGCCTTAGATAAAAACCCTGTTTTATTGCAATGGATTATTGATCTGGCGCTTGACAGGATTAATAATAACCTGAGCTGGAATTACAGAAGGGAATTGATCAACCTTACGGATGAAATTTTTAAAGAACGGTATCAACCATTTGAAAATGCGGTTAAGCTGCTAGGAGAGCATGCCGATATCGACCTGTTGTTTAAAGAATACAATAAAATCACCAGGCTTGGGATGGAAACCTTTGAAAGCGGTGTAAAGGAACTTGCAGCGCAAGCATTGGAGGTTTTTCAGGTAGAAGGTATTGATGTGTCAAGCTTAAAGGGGAAATCCAGATCGCCCCTTATGGGACTTCAAAAGATAGTTGAGGGTGATTTTTCAAAGATCAATTCCTTGTTAAAACTGGTAGATCAGCCAGAAGAATGGTTTCAAAAAGGACAGGATAATGCCTCATACTATCAAATCAATCCAATCGTCTCTAAACTGGTGGCTACTTACCAGGAGGGTTTGGCGGGCTATGTTCTGGCACAGGCATTCAATAAAAACCTTTACTATCTGCGGCTGATGCAGGAAATGGCTTCCTTGCTAAAGGAATACAGGAACGATAGTCCGAATTTATTGATCAGCGATGCGCAAACTTTACTTAAGGGAATTACAGACGATGCAAATGATAACCCTTCCTTCATTTGGGAAAAGATGGGCAATAGGTATCGTAATTTCCTGTTTGATGAATTTCAGGACACTTCCTCTAATCAATGGCATAGCTTTAAATCTTTACTGACCAATGCAATTGCCTCGCCAAGTGGCAAATTGATAGATCATTTGATTGTTGGAGATACCAAGCAATCTATCTATAGATGGCGTAATGGCGATTGGAACATCCTTCACCAGCAGGCGAAAAATGATGTGAAGATCCATAATGTAATCGAAGACAGCCTTGCTGAAAATTATAGAAGTACTAAAAATATCATTGGGTTTAATAATGATCTTTTTAAACGGCTTCCACCGTTGATGCAAACCAATATCAATGGTTTGATTGAAGAAGCGGAAGCAAAAGATGTTGAACACTGGTGGAAAGAAAAGGGCTTTGATCACATCGTTACCGATGTGTATGCGGAATCGGAGCAAAAAATTACGCCTTTTACACTAGAAGGCGGAACCATAAGTTTTAATGTGCTTAAAGACGATGGCGAGGGCGGAACGTTAACCAAGACAGGCTTTATGAGTCTTTCGCTGGTTAAAATGATTGCAGAGATCGATCAGTTGATTAACCTGAAGCAATATAAGCCAAGGGATATTTGCGTATTGGTGCGCTCCAATTCTGAGGCTGTTGCTGCAGTGGAAACCTTGATGGATTATGGAGTTGATGTAATTTCTGGTGAGGCCCTGCTGTTGAGTAATAACAGTGCGGTAAAACTGATTTTAAATACTTTACAAGTCATGGGCGGCCTGGCGGAAAACACAGCACTCTATAAAGCCAATTGTTTAAGCCTGTACGCCAAACTACAACATAGAACGGTAAGTCCGGAGCATTATTTTGGATTAAAGGCGAAAGGTCTGACAGATTTAAGTGGTCTTTTACCCGAAGATTTATGCCAGCATTGGCAGGCATGGATGCAGCAGCCACTTCCGGCCTTGCTGGAAAAAATTATTGAATCTTATGGTTTACATGAACAGGTATTTGCATCGAATCTTCCCTATTTATTTGCCTTAAGGGACCTTGCCGGGCGTTTTGCGCAACAGGGAGAACGGGGGATTGCCGCTTTTCTTTCCTATTGGGAAGAAGAAGGATTGAAAAAGACATTGCCTTCATCAGAAAATACAGATGCGGTGCAGGTCATTACCATTCATAAGTCGAAAGGTTTGGCGTTTAGAGCGGTAATGCTTCCCTTTTGTAACTGGGACATCAACGGTAAACCAAATGGCATATTTTGGGTGCCTGCTGAAGGAACACCATACCATCATTTGAATAGTATTCCTTTGAAATATGGTAAAGAACTTGGCAGATCAACCGTTGCAAAACCCTATTTTGAGGAGCTGCTTTACAACAACATGGATGCCCTAAATATGGTGTATGTTGCTACTACACGTGCTAAGGAGTATTTGTATATCAGTACAATGGGCAAGAAAACGGATACAGTAACCAATATTGGTGATTTGCTGTTTAGGGTTTTTAGGGATGATTTGGATGAAGACGGACGTTTGATCAAAGACGAGCCTGTGCCCGTGTTACCCGAAAAAGAAATATACAGAAATGAAATAGAGATGGAAAGTTATCCCGTTTCGGACAGGCTGAGCCAGGTATTTGATTCCAATCTGAAAAGAAGAGACATCGATTTCTTTACTGGTGAAAGTGCGGGACGTACCGGTACAATCCTTCATGAGGTGCTGGCCAGAGCGGCTGATGTCAAAGAAGTAGATACCGTATTGGAATCTATGCTTCTTGAAGGCGTGTTCAAAGAGGTAGAACTTTCATCTTTAAAAGCTCAAGCCCGTTCCGTTTTAAACCATTCAGGTTTGCAGGAAATTCTGAGTTTGAGTAAGGAGAGCCTGAATGAGAAGAGCATCATTGATGCGGATGGGAAAAGCTACCGACCGGATAAGGTACTGGTTAAAGGCAGTCACATAACGATAGTTGACTACAAATTTACGCAGCAGGAAAGTGATGCCCACATTGCGCAGGTGAGCCATTATAAAAGCCTGTTGATGGCGATGGGATATACCGATGTAAAGACCTATTTGTTTTATGCCAGTACAGGCCAATTAAAATTAGTATAAACTATGGAGCCATTTTTAAGAGAAGTAGCGGCGGATTTGGTGGCGCGTTTGGGCGGGGATTTGCAGCATGCGGCGATAGTTTTTAACAATAAACGTCCAGTAGCTTATTTGCAAAATCATCTTGCAGAGGTTATTGGAAAGCCCTTTTGGAGTCCCGCTTTTTATACCATTCAGGAGTTTTTTGCACTTTCATCCAGCTCGAAGGTAGCTGATGCCTTTACCCAATTCTTTGTGCTGTTTCAGCAATATAACAAGCTGATGGTACAGGATGGGGAAACCCCTATAGAGCCCGCTAAGTTTTACCCTATAGCACGGATAATATTAAGTGATTTTGCACAGGTAGATAGTGACCTGGTAGATGCGGAGAAGTTATTTAGGCAGCTGGAGGATTTTGCAGAGATTGATTACCAGTTCGATTACCTGACGGAAGAGCAGCAGGAGTTTTTAACGGGCTTCTGGAAATCTTACTCTGAAGGAAAGCATAAAAAGCAACAGGAGCAATTCATCAGAATGTGGCACAGGATGCCAAAGTTATACAGCGGTTATCATGAAGCGCTGAAGGACAAAGGGCTTACAACGATGGGCAATATCTACCGGCAACTGGCGATAAATAAAGCAGAGTGGCCGGATTTTACCGCCTCTTTTAGTAGGCTCATTTTTGTGGGTTTTAATGCCTTGAGTAAGTCGGAAGCCGTGGTTTTTAAACGGTGGCAGGAGCAAGATAAAACCTTATTTTACTTTGATACGGATACGTATTACCTAGAAGATACAACCCAGGAGGCCGGTCTTTTTTTGAGAAAGAACTTGCAACAAACGGGATTATTAAATGCGCTGGATACAGGCAAAAGCTTTATTAAAGCAAACCCTAAAACCATTGATGTTTATAAAGTTCAGGGTCAGGTTGCCCAGGCAAAGGTGCTCTCTACAGCCTTGCAGAAAGATTACCCGCTGCTGGAAGAGCAGAATAACGCAGGTAAAATTGCTTTGATCCTTGCTGACGAAAGTTTGCTCTTGCCTGTTTTACAAACCATACCAACGCAGTATCAAAATGGTGATCAGGTAAAGCCCGTAAATCTGAACATCACAATGGGGTATCCGCTGGCCGCCTCCTCCATTTTTGGTTTGGCAGATCTTTGGATCAATGTACAGGTACAGTTGATCCAGGCAAACAAGGATACTGTTTACCATCGGGATGTAGAAGCTTTTTTATCACACCCCCTTACTGGGGTATCGGAACAAATGCGTTCAAAAATTCAGCAGAAATTGTTGGGAGAGCAACTGGCTGAAGTACCCTTAAAGCGTTTGCAAAGTCAGAAGGGTTTGCTGGAGCTTTTTTTTACGCGGGTTAGTGATGGTGCAACTGCTACAGAAAGCTTACAGTCTATATTCAGGTGGATACTGGAACAGCAATTGGCTGTTAAAACACTGAAGCAAACAGAAGCAGATCTTTTTGTGGCAGTAATTAAAGAATTGAATAGACTGCACGATGGGCTGATGTTGTACTTACCACAACTCACAGGCCTTAAAGAATTGTTGTTTATCTTCTCTCTTATTCAGAAATCTGTACAGGGGATTGCTGTGCCGCTAACAGGAGAGCCACTTCAAGGGGTGCAGGTAATGGGCTTGCTGGAAAGCAGGAGCCTGGATTTTGAACACGTTTATATTCTGGGTGTAAACGAGGGCTTGTTGCCGCAAACCAGTATTGCGCCAAGTTTTATTCCGGATAGCATCCGCCGTGCATACGGCTTGTCGGTTATAGAAAACCTGGACGCCATTTCTGCTTATATGTTTTACCGGTTGCTGCAGCGCTCAAAAAAAGTGAGTCTGGTGTACAACGTGCAGGCAGATGAAAGCAATACCGGTGAGCCAACCCGATTTTTAAAACAACTGGAATATGAAAGCGGGTATATGTTTAATTACCTGGACCAGAAACAGCGGTTGGCTACGGAATCCAGACAGCAGGTTGTGGTGCAAAAAGATGAACAAGTAATGGCGGTATTGAATAAATACCTGGATGGAACCCTACGGCTTTCGGCTTCTGCCCTAACATCTTACATCAATTGTCCGCTGCAATTCTTCTATAAGTATGTAGCCAGGATTGAGGAGCCGAAGGAGATTTCTGAGAATATGGAAGCTCATGAAATTGGTTCTATCCTGCATTTTGTTATGGAAACATTCTATAGGGAATTAAAGGCTGAAGATGCGATGATTACAAAAGAGCGCATCAGCATTCACCGTAAAACATTGGATGAACTGGCTATTCGCGGCTTTGCAGAAGTTATGTTTGAAAATGAGAATTTTCAGCTACAGCATAACGGAATGCAAAAAGTTGTATTGGCCATTGTAACTGAATATGCGAACCTGATTCTTGATTACGATGAAATTGAAGCACCATTTGAGATTCTTGACCTGGAAAAAAAGGATGCGGTTAACTTTAAATTTGAAGTAAATGGTTTGGAAAAAAGCCTTACCCTACATGGGATTATTGATCGTGTGGACCGGAAGAACGGTATTACCAGGATTGTAGATTATAAAACAGGGGCAGATATTTTAAGGTATTCTAACCTGGAAGATGTTTTTGATACCAATGGAAACAAACAAAACAAGGCGCTTGTGCAGACCTTATTTTATACTTATGTTTTTGAGCAGGCAAACGGGCACCAGTTGGTAGAGCCTAATTTGTACAGCATCCGTAACATGAGAAAAGAAGGCACTTTCTTTATGGAGGGGAAGGAGAAGCTGAAGTTGAACGGGGAGAAACTGGAAACTGTAAAAGAAGAATTTGTGGTATTTATGAAGGCTAAACTTTCTGAATTGTTTGATGAGCACATACCCTTTGTGCGTACGGAAAATGAAGCAGGATTTGCTTATTCTCCTTATTTAACACTATGTGGGATCTGATGTGCGCAAAAACCGCTTTCATTTCCGAATAAAACACCGGTCAAATTATAAAATGCCAAATTACTTTTGCCGGTGACGCGCTTGCAATTGTAATTAAAAGAGTGCTTTTAATTTACATTACAATACTTATATTTGCCATCAGTTAACATTTGAATATACAATGAGAGAGATTCAATTTAGAGAAGCACTGCGTGAAGCACTGAGCGAAGAAATGCGCAAAAATGAGAACGTTTTTTTAATGGGCGAAGAAGTAGCGCAATACAACGGAGCATACAAAGTTAGTCAGGGTATGTTGGATGAGTTTGGCGACAAACGCATCATAGATACGCCTATCGCTGAGTTGGGCTTTACTGGAATCGGAATTGGCGCTGCCATGAACGGCCTTGTTCCAATTATAGAATTTATGACGTTCAACTTCTCTTTGGTTGCAATTGATCAAATTATTAACGGTGCTGCAAAAATGCTGTCAATGAGCGGCGGGCAGTTCTCTATTCCAATTGTATTTCGTGGGCCAACAGGTAATGCTGGTCAGCTTGGTGCCCAGCACTCTCAGAATTTCGAGAACTGGTATGCCAACTGCCCTGGTTTAAAGGTTGTGGTTCCATCTACACCATATGAAGCTAAAGGATTATTGAAACAAGCTATCCTTGATCCGGATCCGGTAATTTTCATGGAATCGGAAGTAATGTACGGTGATAAAGGTGAAGTTCCAGAAGAGGAATATTACCTGCCAATAGGAAAAGCTAACGTGACTAAAGAAGGTACTGATGTAACTATCGTTACTTTTGGAAAAATGTTAACCCGTGTAGTAAATCCTGCTGTTGAAGAATTGACAAAAGAAGGTATTAGTGTAGAAGTAATTGATTTGCGTACTGTACGTCCTATTGATTATGCAACCATCATCGAGTCTGTTAAAAAAACAAACAGATTGGTTATTGTTGAAGAGGCATGGCCTTTGGCTTCCATTTCATCAGAGATTGCATTTAATGTTCAGAAAAATGCTTTCGATCATTTGGATGCTCCGGTATTGCGTATTACCTGCGCAGATGTACCACTTCCATATGCACCAACGCTGATTGCGGCAAGCTTACCTAATGCAGAGCGTGTGGTTAAAGCTGTTAAAGAAGTAATGTACGTAGCAAAATAAGCTACCTAAAAAATAATGATATATAATCCCGCTTGGCTAAAAACTTGCGGGATTTTTATTTAAGACCAAATATGGGTAATCACTCAACTATTATCGCCGCAGAGCTGGTGGTGGCAGAACAACAAGTTCTGGCGACGATCGATCTACTGGAAGGCGGGGCTACGGTACCATTTGTAGCCCGTTACCGTAAAGAAATGACAGGTGGTTTGGATGAAGTTCAAATCGCATTGATCCGGGACCGTTCACAACAACTTAAAGAATTAGATAAGCGCAGGGAAGCGATATTAAAAGCCCTTTCTGCACTGGATAAGCTAAGTCCTGAATTGGAAAAACAGATCCTTGAAGCAACCAGTATTACGGTGATTGAAGATCTTTATCTTCCGTATAAGCCAAAAAGGAAAACAAGAGCTTCAGAAGCACGTAAGAAAGGACTGGAGCCCTTGGCGCTGGAGATCTTTAAGCAGGGGCGGATCAATCCTGAGACTGCCGCCCAGGCTTATCTTAATGGAGAACTTGGATTACAGACCATTGAAGATGTACTGTCTGGTGCCAGAGATATACTTGCGGAAATGATCAATGAGGACGCCGAAATGCGGGGTATCATACGAAAGCATTTCTTGCAGAAGGCCAGACTGAAATCTACAGTTGTGACCGGAAAGGAAGCGGATGGCCATAAGTATAAAGACTATTTTGACTGGGAAGAGCTAATGAAAACTGCCCCTTCTCATCGTTTGCTGGCAATTTTTAGAGCTGAAAATGAGGGCTTCTTAAAAATTGAAGTGATGCCTGCAGAACAGGGAGTACTTTCTGTAATGGAAAACTACTTTATTAAAGGCTTTAGCCCGTCCTCAGCACAGGTAAAACTGGCTATTCAGGACAGTTATAAAAGATTGATGGGTCCATCAATGGAAAATGAAGTTCGTAACAGCTACAAAGAGCTGGCGGATATTGAAGCCATCAGGGTATTTACAGAAAATGCACGTCAGTTGTTGCTTGCTGCACCACTAGGGCAAAAAAATGTATTGGCTATTGACCCCGGTTTTAGGACTGGTTGTAAAATCGTGTGTTTGGACAAACAAGGGAAATTGCTCTATAACAATACGATTTACCCACATACAGGCGGCGATCAGAAAAAGCCGGCTACAGTGGTTGTACATCTCTGTGAAAAATACAATATAGAAGCAATTGCAGTTGGTAATGGTACCGCGGGTAGGGAAACCGAAGCCTTTATTAAAGGACTGGACATAAAAGATGTGCCTGTGGTAATGGTTAACGAAAGTGGGGCGTCTATTTATTCAGCATCAGAAACTGCACGTGAAGAGTTTCCCGATCAGGATATTACTGTTCGCGGAGCGGTATCCATCGGGAGAAGGCTGCTCGACCCATTGGCCGAATTGGTTAAAATTGATCCTAAATCCATTGGTGTTGGTCAATATCAGCATGATGTAGACCAGGCCAAACTACAGGCCTCTCTGGATGATACAGTGATGAGCTGTGTGAATTCAGTAGGTGTGGAGCTAAATACGGCTTCTAAACAACTGCTGGCGTATGTTTCTGGGATTGGCCCTCAGCTGGCACAAAATATTGTCGAATTCAGGAATAAAAACGGAGCCTTTAAAAATAGAGAGAGTCTGCGTCAGGTTCCTCGTTTGGGTGACAAAGCCTTTGAGCAGGCGGCGGGATTTTTAAGGATAGCAGATGGCGAGCAATTGCTGGATGCCAGTGCTGTGCACCCGGAGCGCTATGCCCTGGTGCATAAAATGGCGAGAGACCTGAATTGCAGCATCAATTCACTGGTGAGTGATAAAGCACTTTTGCAGGCAATTGAACCAAAAAAATACGTAACAGACGAGATTGGACTGCCAACATTAACCGATATTCTTTCCGAGCTGGCTAAGCCCGGTCGCGATCCAAGGGGAGCATTTGAGGCTTTCAGCTTTACGCCAGGTGTAAATAAAATCACAGATTTAAAAGTAGGGATGAAGCTGGCAGGGATCATCACCAATATTACCAATTTTGGTGCTTTTGTAGATATAGGCGTCCATCAGGACGGTTTAGTCCACATCAGTCTGATTGCAGAAAGAAGTATGCCGGATGTGAGCGACATCTTGAAAAAGTATAAAATCCAGCAAAGGGTTGATGTGGTGGTGAATGGTGTTGATGTAGAGCGTAAACGCATCAGTCTGGGTTTGCCAAATGAGGCTGGCGTAACGGCTAAAAATAAAAGGCCAGCTCCAGCAAAGACACATGATCCTAAACAGCAATCAAAGGCGGTTTCCAGGCCACGTGAGGTTAAACGTCAGGACAGTAGACCAGTTCAAAAACCGAAGGCAACGCCAGACGGAGACCTGCAAATGAAATTGAGCGCGCTTAAAGAACTGTTCAAGTCTTAAAAATAAAAGGCAAATAGATTACAATTCTATTTGCCTTTTAATACTTTCTTCAAGTGATATTAGTGTTTCTGTACGCTGGATTCCACTTACTGCCTGTATTTCTTCATTTAATACATGTCTCAAATGAGTGGTATCACGACAAATTATCTTTGCGAACATGCTATACGAGCCGGTCGTGTAATGTAGTTCAACCACTTCCTTGATTTTGCTAAGTTGTTCAACTGCGTCTTTATATTGAATTCCTTTTTCCAGATATATGCCCAGAAAGGCACAAATGTCAAATCCTGCTTTTTGAGGATCTATAATTAAATGAGAGCCTTTAATGATTCCCATTTCCTGGAGTTTTTTCATCCTGACATGAATAGTTCCGCCAGAAACGATTAAATCTTTGGCGATTTCAGTGTAAGGTTTGGTAGCATCCTGCATTAATTGTTTCAAAATGTCGATATCAAGGTTATCAATTTCTAAATTTTGACTTTCTTTTTTAAGCATGGTTTTTATATTTGGTAATCAATAGCGAAGTTAATTATAAATATTATAAAAATAAAATTATTTGTTTAAAATATTTGCAATGCAATCTAGGTGTTGTTACATTTGTATCAAGCAAGTAAGCAAAAATAGTTCTTTAAAGCTTGCTAAACAATGTAAGGTGATGAAACTGGCAAACATACCTCCTTGTCTCGGTGGCGGAGAATCTGGAAAACCCGAAAGGGCTAACCACTCCCTGAAGGTTCGACTCCTTCCCTTACAGCAATAAGCAGCGGAGTTACAAACCTAAATTTTAACTTCTGCTGCTTATACTTTAGTTCTTTACATAATGTTGGGTGGTGAAATTGGCAGACACGCCTTCTTGTCTCGGTGGTGGGGATAAATGGATAAACGCAGTTTATGGGTTGACCACAAATTAATTTTTGAACTGTAGCTAACTACCCCTTGAAGGTTCGACTCCTTCCCCAACAGCCAGTTTTTTTATGAATAATAAGTTAGTTAAAAACAGCGATACCAGGATTGGATCGCTTTTTTTGTTTTTAGGGGGAGGACTCTTAAGCTTGTTTGTGTTAGAATAATGACTATTTTTGAAATAAAATTTATAATATGTATCAGATTTTAAAGAGTGCACATTCGGGATGGCGCTATGTGGTTGTGGCTTTGCTGCTTGTCGCTATTTTTACCGCCGTATCTGGCTGGTTAGGAAAAAAAACATATACAGAGGGAAACCGGAAGTTAAATGTGTTTGCTTTAATTAGTGTTCATATACAATTCTTGCTTGGATTGGTTATTTATTTCACAAATGGCTGGTTTAAGGTGGATAGTTCGGTTGTATATGGCCGATATTGGAAAATGGAGCATATTTCTATGATGATTTTGGCTGTTATTTTGGTGACTATCGGGAATTCACGCTCAAAAAAGATAGAAGAGGCTTCAAAAAAGCATAAAACTGTCTTTATTTTCTTTGGATTTGCTTTGTTAATCATAACGGTGGCAATTTTGCTGATGTTAAAGGCCGATCCGTCGCGTCATTTATTCGGCATGTAACGTTTTATTTCACATTTAATTTTGCTTTGTTATATTTATTTATATTTTTGCTGAACAATGATGAACAATACACATACCTGGCAATGGCACAGTACCTTTAAAAAGAGTTACGTCGCTTCCTGGTATACCTTATAGTTATCAACCTAAACCAAACCACAAAAGAACCCGACGTAGAACCACACGTCGGGTTTTTTGTTTTTAATCCACAATTTGCTTCTTTAATTAATTCATACAATGAACACTTACAAAATTAATACAACGTTTAAAAAGCAACTGGCAGATACCACAACGCCGGTAAGTATTTATTTAAGGTTGAGGGATGTGTTCCCAAATACCATCTTGCTGGAAAGTTCGGATTACCACAGTCGTGAAAATTCTGTAAGTTATGTTTGTGCAGAGCCTGTTGCGGGCATTATGCTTAAAGATGATCAGCTGACTGCTTATTTTCCGGACGGTACCACACTTGAAAAAGATAGTTTTGTGCTTTCAGAAGAAATAGAATCTTTTAAATCCAGATTTGTTCCGGACGTTGTTCCTGAGAAGCGGTACATTTCTAGTGGCTTGTTTGGTTATTTTACCTGGAATGCCGTGCAATATTTTGAAGATATTCAGTTTTCTGCAAAATCTCCCGAAGATCAGGAGATTCCATTGATGCAATACCATTTATATCGCTACATCATTGCTATCGATCACTTTAGAAATGAGGTTACGTTATTCAAAAATAACTTTAACGGTGAGGGGAACGGCGACCTGGAAAAAATTGAATACCTGATCCAGAACAAGAACTTTCCGCAGTACAGTTTTAAAATAAATGGAGAGGAGCAATCTAACTTAACGGACCTGCAGTTTACGGACATGGTTGTAAAGTTGAAAAAGCACATCTTAAGAGGTGATGTTTTTCAGATTGTACCTTCCAGGGCATTTAGCCAGGGCTTTTTGGGTGATGAGTTTAATGTGTACCGCTACCTCAGATCTATCAATCCATCTCCATACCTGTTTTATTTTGACTATGGCAGTTTTAAATTGTTTGGTTCATCGCCGGAAGCGCAAATCACCATTAAAAATAATGTTGCTAATATTTTTCCGATTGCAGGGACATTTAAGCGTACAGGAAATGACGAGGAAGATGCCGAACTGGCGAGGAAACTGGAGCAGGATCCTAAAGAAAGCGCAGAGCATGTAATGCTGGTAGATTTGGCAAGAAATGATTTGAGCAGGCACTGCAGTGGTGTGGAAGTAAAAGCTTTTAAAGAAGTGCAGTACTATTCTCATTTAATTCACCTGGTTTCTAAGGTGAGTGGTAATCTTCAGGAAAACGTACCACCATTTAAAGTTGTTGCAGATACCTATCCTGCGGGTACTTTAAGTGGGGCGCCAAAGTATCGGGCCATGCAGTTGATTGATGAAAATGAAGGACTTGGACGGAACTTTTATGCGGGAGCCATTGGTTATATGGGCTTTAATGATGAATTTAACCACGCCATTATGATCCGTACGTTTATGAGCAAGAACAATCAGTTGCACTACCGTGCGGGTGCGGGGATTGTGGCAGATTCTATTCCGGAGAATGAATTGAATGAAGTAAATAACAAAATAGCAGCCTTAAGAAGAGCTATTGAGATGGCTGAACAAATATAAGATGATGAAAGAAAAAGTATTAGTAATAGACAATTACGATTCATTTACGTATAATCTGGTGCATTTGGTAAACGAGCTTGACCGTGATGTGGTGGTGTGGCGTAATGATAAGTTTGCCCTGGAAGATGTGGCTGCTTTTGACAAGATCATTCTTTCTCCGGGGCCTGGGATTCCGGAAGAAGCGGGTTTGTTGCTGGATGTCATCAAGGCATATGCACCACATAAAAGTATTTTTGGTGTTTGTTTAGGGCAGCAGGCCATTGCCGAAGCTTTTGGGGGCAGTTTGCTGAATCTGGGTAAACCTATGCATGGTATTGCTACGCCAATTGAGGTATTGGATGCCTCTGAAATATTGTTTAAAGATTGTCCAACCGAAATTAAAGTTGGGCGCTACCATTCCTGGGTAGTTAACGGCGAAGGTTTGCCTGAATGTCTTACCATAACGGCTACAGATGCGGATAATGAGATTATGGCCTTGCGTCACAAGGAATTTGATGTAAGGGGGGTACAATTCCACCCCGAAAGTGTACTTACCGATTTTGGTAAACAAATGATGAAAAACTGGTTAGAAAAATAGACATGAATATTTTAGATAAAATTGTAGCCAGGAAAAGGCAGGAAGTAGAATTGGCAAAAGCTGCTGTATCCATTAAACAGCTGGAAAGCAAGGCTTATTTTAACCGTACACCTTTTCTTTTTGAAGATTTTTTACTGGACGAAGCGCGCAGCGGGATCATTGCCGAGTTTAAACGCAAATCTCCTTCTAAAGGGATCATTAACGATCGGGTTTCAGTTACAGAAATCACTAACGCTTATGCTGCGGCCGGTGCCTCGGCTTTATCTGTCTTAACAGATACTGATTTTTTTGGTGGTACACTCGCTGACCTTTTAGCCGCAAGAGCGGCAAATAACATTCCCATTTTACGTAAAGATTTTATAATTGATGAATACCAGATCATAGAATCCAAAGCAATGGGGGCCGATATTATTTTGCTCATCGCGGCAATTTTAACACCAGATGAAATTGAGAATTTTGCAGAATTGGCTAAGTCCCTTGGTTTAAATGTATTGCTGGAAGTACACAATCTTGATGAACTGCAGCAAAGTATAACACCAGACCTGGATGCTATAGGGGTAAATAACCGGAACCTTGGCGATTTTTCTGTAAATATTCAGACTTCCTTCGAGCTGGTGGATCAGATTCCTGATGAGTTTTTAAAAATCTCTGAAAGTGCAATCAGTCATCCAGATACCATAAACGAACTGGCCGAAGCAGGCTTTGATGGCTTTCTGATTGGCGAAAGTTTTATGAAAACAGAAGACCCAGGAGCGGCAATGCGGGAATTTGTCAGTAAATTGAGTTAATTGAACACGGTATAACTTTTGTACCTTTGTGTAATCTATGGGAAAGCAGAAATATTACGATACAGCGCTTAAACCCGAACGTGCGGTTCTGGTTGGCGTAGTTAGACCAGGAGAAACGCCTGAGGAAACGAAAGAATATTTGGATGAACTGGCATTTTTGGTGGATACTGCCGGAGGTGTGGTTGAACATTCTTTTACACAAAAAATGCTGCGCCCGGAGCGTGCTACATTTGTGGGGACAGGAAAATTGGAAGAAATAGCCGCCTATGTGAAATCTGAAGAGATTGATATGGTGGTGTTTGACGATGAGCTGTCGCCATCGCAATTGCGTAATATTGAGCGGGAATTACAGGTTAAAATTCTTGACCGTAGTAACCTGATCCTGGATATATTTGCCGGAAGGGCCCAAACTGCGCAAGCTAAAACACAGGTAGAGTTGGCACAGCTTCAATACCTGCTGCCGCGCTTAACCCGGTTATGGACCCACCTTGAGCGACAAAAGGGTGGGATTGGAATGCGCGGGCCTGGAGAAACGCAAATTGAAAGTGACCGTAGGATGATCCTTGAAAAAATCTCGCTGCTTAAGGGACGCTTAAAGTTGATTGACAAGCAAAATGAAACTCAGCGAAAAAACCGTACTGCCCTGGTTAGGGTTGCCTTGGTAGGTTATACCAACGTGGGCAAATCTACCATTATGAATATGGTGTCCAAGTCTGAGGTGTTTGCAGAAAATAAATTGTTTGCCACTCTGGATACAACAGTTAGGAAAGTGGTGATTGAGAATTTGCCATTTTTACTTTCAGACACGGTAGGGTTTATCCGCAAGCTTCCCCATCATCTTGTAGAATGCTTTAAATCTACACTGGATGAGGTTAGAGAGGCAGATATTTTGATTCATGTGGTGGATGTATCTCATACCAGCTTTGAGGACCAGATTGGCGTAGTTAATGAAACCTTAAAAGATTTAGGCGCATTGGATAAGCCAACCATAATGTTGTTCAATAAGATTGATGCGTATGTAAGTCCCGAACCCATTGCCGCGGATGAAGAAAAGGTAACCATGACGCTTGAGGAATTTAAACGGACCTGGATGGCCACTAATAATGCGCCGGCATTGTTTATATCCGCTTTGCACAAGGAGAATTTAGAAGAATTTAAACAGTTATTGTACGATAAAGTAATTGCTTTGCATACGGAGCGTTACCCTTATGATAAACTGCTATATTAATAAAAAAGATTATGGAAAGTAAACGTCAGCAAAAATTTGCCGGAGTGTTGCAAGAAGAATTGGCTGCAATTTTTCAGCGCGAAGCTGGGGCATATTTGCCCAATACACTGGTTACCATTACACGTGTTCGTGTGTCTCCGGATTTAGCGGTGGCTAAGGTTTATCTGAGTTTTTTAAGTACAAACAATACAGCGCTGTCTATTGCGACGGTAAATTCACATAGCAATGAAATCAGGTATAAGCTTGGCGCACGTATCCGTCATCAGGCACGTGTAGTTCCTAGTCTTACTTTTTTTGTGGATGATACCAATACCTATGTAGAACACATGGATAAGATCTTCGACAAGATTTCAAAAGACCGCGATGAAAATGGTGAACTTGATGAAAATGGAGAACGTGTGGAGCGTGTTATGCCTATAGCTGATAAAACAAATGATTAGGTAATACTCCTTGTTTTTTGTATATTGGGGCTATGAAAGGGCTAATAACTTCAGTATTTTTATTTATTGGGTTTTGTGTGCAGGGACAAGAGATCAAGGGGGGACTGGAATCTTTTATCACGCAAAACACAATTTACCCTCCATACTCTTTACAAAATTGTATACAGGGCATCGTTAACATCAGTTTTAAACTCAATGCTGCCGGAGAAGTTTACACTTCCAGGGTAAGTAGCGGAATTGGTACCGATTTGGACGATGAGGCTTTGCGGTTAATCCGTTTGAGTAGCGGAAAGTGGAAGATGCCCGAAGGATATGATACGGCAGTGGCGCTGTATGTTCCTGTAAACTTTCGTTTATCCGGATACAATTGTGACCTTAAAACCCCTCAGGATATTCAAAAGGCTATAGCGGCTTACAAAGCAAACGAAGGTTTAAGTAATGCGGTGCAAAATTTTTACCGCAACAAAGAAAAGGGAATTTACAATAAAGCTGACGAGCCGAAAATGGACTTGTTGAAACAACAGCTAGGTATTGACGAGGAATATCTTCAAAGTAAGATCAGTGATGGTAAAGCCAAATTGAAACAAAAAGACAGGCAGGGGGCTTGTGAGGACTTTTTGTTTGTTAAGCATATGGGTTCCACACTGGCAGATGAATTGCTGAGTCAATATTGTAAATAGTAGAGTTTAAACTATAATACTGATCGCATCAGGGATCAATTGAGCTTCTAACTGATTTACTTTGCCCATGTACTCGCCGTCTACTTGAAAATGTGCCCTGTGTTTCGTTTTAATCTTTAATGTATTCGTTTTAAAGGTTTCTATTTTCTCCGGATCAAAAGGAAGGTTGGTGAACCTGATTTTAAGGATCTCCAGGACGGAATATTTTTTAACCAGGATCACTTCAAACACATCATCGTCTAAAACCCCATCGGGATTAATTTTAACGCCAGTTCCGTACATCGTAGCGTTCGCAATCACTACCATTGCCGCTTCAGATTTGATCTTGTCTTGGCCTATCACGAATTCTACATTCATTTTATGATGGTTCCATATGGCATGCCAGGCTGCTTTGGCATAACCCAGCATTCCCCGTTGGGGCAGGTCGTCAAATTTTTTAACAATGTAAGCGTTGAAGCCTATGTCGGCCAGGTGAATGCACAATTCTCCATTGACCATTACTACGTGAATCTTTTTAGGAGTTCCATGAACTGCGGTGTGCAGGGCTTCTTCTGGAACTGTAGATATGCCCAGTTCTTTCGCCATCCCGTTGGCAGAACCGGCCGGAATGATGCCTATAGGAGTATTTGTATTGAGCAGGCAATCGGCCACAAGCTTTAAGGTCCCGTCGCCACCAACAGCAATAACCCTATCCGCCGCGGAACTTTGGATCTTCTCTTTTATTTTTTCTACTGAACAGTTTGCAGGTAATTCATAAATTTCAAATTCCTGTTTGCTTGCCGAAAAGTATTGCTGAATGATTTCACTATAATTGTCTTCCTTGCTTCCGGAGCCAGGATTGACCACAAATAACAACTTTATAGCTAGCGTATCTTCCATTTTTATTTACCTTACAAACAACTTAAGGTTAACACTGTTTGAATTAAGATGAATAATTCTACAAGTGTTAAAGTTTATCATGGTTACGGGCATACACACAACCTGGTGGTATATGGCCATGTATTTAAACATAAAGCTAAAACTAACCAGGTGTACAGCAATAATGTTGTGGTAAACACCGTGCATTTACTTAAATTATTCGTTTTAAGACCTTACCCCTTCGCCAAAGTACGCTTGTATTTTCATGAGCAGGTACTGGAGCAAACTGCAGAATATGATGGCTTTTTCAAATTTGAATGGGATGCTTCAAAAGCAGGCATGCAGGATAGGAATGTAGCGGCAGGCTGGCATGAAGTAAGGGTTGAGGCGATGGATGAAAATTCAGAGGTGTTGAGCGAAGGAAAAGGAATGGTGTATGTACCTCACATCACACAGTATGCCTTTATATCAGATGTAGACGATACCGTAATGGTTTCACATTCTGCTACCGTTTTACGGAGGCTAAGGTCATTGTTGTTTAAAAACCCACGTACGCGTAGAACCTTTAAATCTACCCAAAAGCATTATCAGCTCCTGGCTCAGGCGCATACGGAGGCCAATCAACCTAATCCTTTTTTCTATGTTTCCAGCAGCGAATGGAACCTGTATGATTATTTGGTGGAAATGTTCCGGTTTAATAAGTTGCCCGAAGGCGTGTTTTTATTGAATCAGATTAAGCGTTGGAAGAGTTTCTTCAAGACTGGTAAAACCGGACATGAAGGCAAGCTGTTGCGGGTGATGCGGATACTGGATGCTTTTCCAAATCAGAAGTTTGTTTTTTTTGGAGACAATTCGCAGCAGGACCCCGAGATTTATACATCTATTGCAGTTAAATATCCTAAAAATATAGTGGCGATCTATATTCGTAACATCAGGAAATCCAAGCAGGCCGAGACCCTCGTTACCCTTGCTAAAGCAGAAATTAGAGGGATTAGCACGCTTTTATTTAAGAATAGCGAAGAGGCGATTGCCCATTCCAGGGCGCTTGGCTTGATCGATGAGGTCTAAAATCGTTAATTTGTAAATGATATTTCAGCTTACAGAAGAACTCATCTTTCCAAACCCTTCGCTTTCTGAGCCTGATGGATTGCTGGCAATTGGCGGCGACCTGAGCAGGGAAAGGCTGATTCTTGCTTATCGGCATGGTATTTTTCCCTGGTTTAGTGAAGGTGATCCGGTTTGTTGGTATGCCCCTAAGGAACGTTGCGTGATCTACCCCAACAAGGTGAAGGTGAGTAAGAGTATGAAGAAGGTGTTAAAAGATAAGTCCTTTAGTGTCACTATGGATACCGCCTTTGAAGATGTGATTGTAAATTGTGCTGCAACTCCCCGCAAGGATCAGGATGGAACCTGGATCACCAATGAGATGCAGGAAGCCTATATCGATTTGTTCCATGCAGGCTGGGCACACAGTGTAGAAGTTTGGCAGGATGATGTTTTGGTGGGTGGTTTATATGGTCTGCAAATTAACCGTGTGTTTTGCGGCGAAAGTATGTTTAGCAGTGTTAGTAATGCTTCCAAAACCGCACTGATCTGGTTGTGTAAACATCTGGAATATGAATTAATAGACTGCCAGTTGCCCAATGAACATTTAATGAGCATGGGGGCAGAAATGATTTTAGCCGAGGATTTCCTGAATGTCCTCCTTGCTAAGTGATTTTATAAAGCTCTCTTCTGTGGTAATGAGTGAGCTGGCCAAGCGCTTCTTCCGGTTTTGCAGGGCAAGGATTTTCTCTTCTACCGTGTCTTTGGTGATAAACTTGTAAATGAATACTTTTTTGTTCTGGCCAATTCTGTGACTACGATCTATCGCCTGTTGCTCCACCGCAGGATTCCACCATGGATCCAGAATAAATACATAATCAGCCTGGGTAAGGTTTAAGCCCACCCCTCCGGCTTTTATAGAAATCAAAAAGACTTTAAGGTCAGTGTTTTCCTGGTACTCTGATACTACTTCTCCCCTTTCTTTGGTGCCTCCGTCCAGATAAGCATAAGGGATATTTTCGCTGTCAAAATACTTTCTGAAAATGGAAAGGTGTTTAACAAACTGAGAAAATACCAACACCTTATGGCCACCTTTAAGCACATTGTCTAAGGTATGGATAACATTCTCAAACTTACCAGAGTCTGATGCATACTCTTTATCTACCATAGCAGGATGGTTGGCCAGCTGGCGCAATGCCGTTAAACCCTGTAAAAGCTGCACTTGCTTTTTGGCAAAAGTGCCATCGTCCATACTGCTCAGCAAGTCATTACGGTAGGCCGATTTCGTTTTCTCATAAGTAGCGGCCTGGTCTTCGGTCATATTACAATAAATTACCTGTTCCGTTTTTGGAGGTAATTCTTCTGCTACCTGCTCTTTTGTCCTTCTAAGCACAAAAGGTTTAATAATGGCTTGCAATTTACGGGCTTTGTCTTCGTCTTTTCTTTTTTCTATGGCTTGTACATATTCTTCGTTAAAATAAGCCTGTGTGCCCAATAAACCAGGATTTAAAAAGGTAAGCTGCGTCCACAGATCACTTACAGAGTTTTCTACCGGGGTGCCGCTTAGCGCAAGGCGATGACGGGATTTTAGAATCCTTACCGCCTTAAAAGATTTAGAAGAAGGATTTTTAATGTTTTGGCTCTCGTCCAGAATGATGTAATTGAAATAGAAGGTACTTAAAATGTCTATGTCAACCCTGGTAATTCCATAAGTGGTAATTACGATGTCATAGTTGATAAAGTGGCTTATATTTTTATTTCGGTTGCTGCCTGTGTGAGCAAGGATTTTTAATTTGGGGCTAAACTTTTTTGCCTCGCTTAACCAGTTGTAAATTAAAGAAGTAGGCATAACAATAAGCGAGGTGCTGTGTGTAGCCGCTTCTTCATCCTCTTCCTTTATTTTTTGCAACATGGCCAGGGTTTGTATGGTTTTACCCAAACCCATATCATCGGCCAAACAGCCGCCAAAGTTGTATGTTCTTAAAAAGCTAAACCAGTTGTACCCCGCTTTTTGATAGCTCCGCAGCTCCCCTTTAAAATGTATGGGCATACTGGTCTCTTCAATGTTTTCAAAGTCGTTTAGTTTTTCCAGCTTCCTGGAGAGGGTAACATTGGTGATGCTATCCTCTGCAAGGTCATTGATCAGCCCGATATGGTGCTTTTTCAATTTTAGTGAATTTCCCCCTTCTGCAAGGCTAAACAGGCTTCCAAACTTGCTAAACCATTTGTCAGGAAGAATGGCAATGGCGCCGTTTGGTAAAATAAATTCCCTTTTTTTATGCAGGATGTGTTGCTTTAAGGCGATAAATGGAACCGCCTGATCGCCAAAATAAACTAAAGCATTGATGTCAAACCAGTCGTTCTGTTCCTTTACTTCGAAATCTATTTTTGCAGATGCAAACAGGAAACGTTTGTTTCCGCTACTTTGTTCTATTTCAAATCCTCTTCCGGTAAGCTCATCCAGGTATTCATTTACCCAGTTAATGATGCCATAAGAAAGGTCTGTGTCACCTTGTTTATCATTCAGCTCAAGGTTATGAAATAAAGGGCTTACTTTTTTGAGCCCCAGTTTAATGAGTTCTCCAAACTTATTCTTTTCCCAGTCTGCCGCCCGCCTGATGCGGGTAAAAATATAATTGTCCTCGTCTCTAGCCACCCTAACGGTCACTTTTTGATCATTGCCCATCCCAAAAGCATAGGCCCCATATTTAAAATAAAGTTGGATCTGAGAAATACCGCCTTCTACATAAATGACTTTTAGTACAGGAACAGGCTCGTGTTTTTCGGTATTAATGTCAAAGCCTTCTGCATACACATGATATTTTTCAATCAGTGGCGCTACAAATTTTTCAAAATAGGTCTCTTCTGTAGCTTTCGGAATGGTGATATAACGCTTGTTTAAAAAAGGGTTTAATTTTTTGCCCTCAATGTCCTGTTCAAAAAAGTAGAGTACATCGTTAAGTAATAACCAGGCAGGCTGGTTGCTGATTACCTGAGCATCTTTGAACATAAAGTCTATCCGTAAGCCCTGGTATTTTATGGTCGGGAAATACCTTGTTTCGGTTTCATTGCGCCTAAAATGAAATAAAATGGTGGCCGCTTCGTCAGCAATTTCAATTTTTCTTTCTGCCGGCCATCCGTCTTTATCCATCAGGTATAAGCCTTCCTTGATTTTCAGGTTGTTTATGACCTCTGAAAACTTCTTCTCTATCTTTGGCCTGATGGTATCGTAAAACTTTTCGTTGAAAAACTTGCTGAAAAACTCGGTGGGCCTTATGGGCTTTTTATGGTATTTCTTAATGATAAAATCCTGCTCGGTCTCGTCCAGTATTTTAATGAGCTTAAAATCTGTATCGGAAAGATGCTTTGCAAATTCTTTCGCCGTATGACTAAATAAACGCTGGTAGGTTAAGGAAAAATCTCCCTGGGGATTAAGTTGAACGATGTGTGGTTCAATTAAATAGCCGAAAAATTCATGTTTGCACAATGAATATACAATTTTGCAGGGTTTTGAACTGTCTACACGTAACATTAGTCAAATATTAAATTTGCGTTGGCTTCAGCTAGTAAAAACTTTAAACATACATCAATTTGGCCTGCTTTCAAAAAGATGAAGGCTTTATTACAAAAATTCTCTTCCTGTTTGTCGAAAACTTTTGGGCGTTTGTCGGATTTTAACTGTTTATGGTATAATAGGAAGTTTTCTGCTGCAACGTTTTTACTTTGACGATGTCTTATCTACAAACAATTTAAAAACTTAAATAAACTCAATATGAAAACTTTAGTACAAAATTTATTCGCCTCAAGCTTATTCGCCATTGTTATAGCTTCAACAGCATTTACTGCAAATGCGTCAACCTCTGCAGACCATTCTACTACACTTCGCACACCGGCAAACGGAATTTTAAAAGTAGTGGTTAAGGGTAATGCAAAAGTAACGTTGGTACAGAGCGAGAAGGAAAGTGTTAAAATTATAGACGCCTATAACGATGAGAAAACTTCGGTAAAAATGGAAGGCGGCACTTTGGTGATCAACTCTTATGAGGCTTACCCCATCAACATTACCGTTTTTGTAAAAAATCCCTTTAGGATTGAAGCTTCAAATACAGCATCGGTACAAACAAAAGGAACTTTTAACCTTCAGTTTTTGCAGGTGATTTTAAAAGATAAAGCAAGCGCCGACGTGAATGCCTGCACCAAAGGATTATATACCCAGGTGCGTGACAAAGCGAATCTAAAACTTGCAGGTTCTTCTGATGAGCACATCATCATCCGCAGTAAAGTGGCTAAATTACAAAAGGAAGCATTTGCCTGTGTAAAAACCAATGAATCTTACGATGAATTTGCTAACAGTAGCCTGGCAATTGATTCAGTTAAGACTGTAGCGGTAAGTACAGAAGTACTGAAAAGTAAATAAAAGCATTAGTTCCATAACAGGAAAAAGCTGATCATTTATTGCAGTCTGGCATCTGTTAGACGCGAAAAGCGCAAACAGCGCCTAGGCTTGCGACAAATGATCAGCTTTTTTTATGCGTGTTACAAATCAAACTTTATACCCTGGGCAAGGGGAAGCGTATTTGCATAATTTATCGTATTTGTTTGCCTGCGCATGTATCCCTTCCAGGCATCAGAGCCACTTTCTCTGCCTCCTCCAGTTTCTTTTTCGCCTCCAAAAGCACCACCTATTTCTGCTCCTGAAGTACCAATATTTACATTGGCAATACCGCAATCAGACCCAGAGGAAGATAGAAATTGTTCTGCTTCTCTGAGGTTTAAGGTCATGATGGCCGACGATAAGCCCTGGGGAACATCATTTTGTAAAGCAATGGCTTCATCAAGTGTTTTGTATTTGATCAGGTATAAGATTGGGGCAAAAGTTTCATGCTGCACAATTTCATAGCTATTGTCTACTTCTGCAATGCAGGGCTTAACATAACAGCCCGATGCATAGTCTGATCCGGTTAAAACGCCACCCTCAACCACAAAATTAGCACCTTCTTTTTTACCTTTTTCAATGGCCTCAACGTAAAGTTCTACAGCAGCTTTATCAATCAGCGGACCTACGTGGTTGTTTTGGTCTAAAGGATCGCCAATGCGTAATTGACTATAGGCCTTAACGAGGCGGTTTTTAAAATTCTCATAAATGTCTTCGTGTATAATTAGCCGGCGGGTAGAAGTACAACGCTGGCCAGCTGTACCCACTGCGCCAAAAACGGCGCCGATAATGGACATTTCCAGATCTGCATCTTTAGAGATGATAATGGCATTGTTGCCACCAAGCTCCAGGATGCTCTTGCCAAATCTGGAGGCTACGGAGCTAGATACAATTCTTCCAACTCTTGTAGAGCCCGTGAAGGATAGCAAGGCCACACGCTTGTCGTTACTCATCAGCTCACCAATAACGGCCTCACTAATTAGTAATGAACTTACACCCTCAGGAACATCATTTGCTTTAAGCACATCAGCAAGAATTTGCTGACAGGCAATTCCGCAAAGCGGGGTTTTAGCAGAAGGTTTCCAAACACAAACATTTCCACAAATTAAAGCTAATGCTGCATTCCAGCTCCATACTGCAACAGGGAAATTAAATGCAGAGATGATCCCTACTATTCCCAGCGGGTGCCATTGCTCATACATCCGATGGTTTGGCCGCTCAGAATGCATAGTTAATCCATACAATTGTCGGGACAGACCAACAGCAAAGTCGCAGATATCAATCATTTCCTGAACTTCTCCAAGTCCTTCCTGTAAGCTTTTACCCATTTCATAAGAAACCAGTGTGCCCAAATCCTGTTTTTTGATCCGCAATGCATCACCCAGCTGGCGTACAATGTCTCCCCTTTTGGGTGCAGGAAATTTGCTCCATATTTTAAAAGCCTGTTCCGCAGTTTTAATCACAACCTCGTAGTTATCACCATCGGCAAGGCAGATGTCAGCAATCTTTTTACCATCTACAGGAGAGTAGCTTTCAGATTTTTCTGCATTTTTTCCAGTGCCCCATTGGCTGCCTGTACTGTAAGCAGGATTCAAATCTTTGATTCCCAGGTTTTGTAAAATGGCAGTAATGTTGTTTTTCATGGTCTGTTTATTATTGTTATGCTGTGTGATTTACTAAAATAAAAGCTGTACAAATCAACACAAAATTAGCTAAAGTCCTGACCTGAATTTTACCATTGCTAACATTAAGTTTCGTTTCTTTGTAAAGAGGTTAAATTAAAACTGAGCATACAGGTAAGTTTTATACATTCTTGTTGCATGATTTTAATGGCGCTAAAATTAATATTATCAGGGTATTAAAGAGGTGAATGTTTGAATGTTGAAAATTATTTCTTTCGCATAGCTATAAATAACGTAAACTTATAGTATTGTAGTTTGAAATAGAGATCAATTATTAGGAATCGAGACATGGAAGAGGAATTTAACTTTGATTTTAATGAGGAAGAGGCTCAACAGAATGTTGACCGTTATGAAGAGATGGTGCGCAATCAGGATCAGTATTTCTTTGATGCCATGGCTTTTGAGAATATCATTGACTATTACATCGAAAAAAGCGACCCCATCAGGGCACTTCAGGTTGTTGATTATGCATTGAACCAGCATCCTTTTGCCGCAGTGTTTTTGATTAAACAGGCGCAATTGCTGTTTATTACCAATCAGCTGGACGGCGCATTCGCTGCCTTGGACAAAGCGGAAATGCTGGAGGCTTCTGAGCCCGAAATCTATGTGCTAAGGGGCAACATGTACAATGGACTTGACCGTTATCAGGAAGCGCTTGAAAACTTTCATAAGGCGCTAAGCCTGGCAGAGGTTACGGATGAGATTTTATTACAAATTGCCTTCGTTTACCAGAACATGCTGGACTACGAGAATGCAATAAAATACATCAAACAAAGCCTGGAACAAAATATGGAGAATAAAGACGGTTTGTATGAACTGGCTTTTTGCTATGACATTCTGGATAAACAGGAAGAAAGCATCCAGTTTTATACTGAATATATCGACAGCGATCCATATTCTTATGCCGCCTGGTACAATCTGGCCAACGCTTATCATAAACTGGAGCTTTTTGAGAAGGCAATAGATGCTTACGATTATGCAATTTTGATTAAAGACAATTTTGCTTCTGCTTATTACAATAAAGGCAACGCATTGGTACAGCTGGATAGGTATGCTGAGGCTATTGAAGTATATAAACAGACTTTTGAATATGAGCCACCTAATGCAGATACTTACTGCGCTATTGGAGAGTGCTACGAAAAGCTGGAGCTGATGGATACCGCAAGATCCTATTATAAAAAATCGGTAAAGATGGATCCTTCTCTGGCTGATGGCTGGTTTGGAATTGGTGTGACCCTCAATTTTGAAGAACGTTATTTTGAGTCGCTCCATTTTTACAACAAGGCTATAGAACTGGATGATGAGAATGCAGACTTTTGGTTCGCTACTGCAGATGCGTATTATAAGCTAGGGAAAATAGAGCTTTCCGTTCAAGCCTATGAAAAGGTGTTGGAATATAATCCACTTGATGTAGAAGCCTGGTTAGATTTTTCTACCGTTTTATATGAGCAGGGAAGGTTACTTGATGCTTCGGAAACTATTTCTGAGGCCATTAAGAGCAATCCTGATAGTGCTGAGCTTTATTATAGGATGGTAGCCTATTTATTTGCGCTTGGTCAGCATAAAGAAGCTTTGATCTATCTGGAAACGGCCTTGTCTACGGATCCTGATAAGCATCATATTTTATTTGAGTACCTGCCGCAGTTGCAGGACAATGCGGCAATTATTCAGGTTATCAGTAAATACATTAAGTAAACGGCATAAATTAGAGCGGAAAAACAAACCTTAAATTATTCCTGATTTTTTTCCACCTTTGCAGCATATATGAATTACCCTTTGAATAATATTCCTGAACGTCCATCAAAACCACGCCAGTCTGGCTTAACAATGGTGATGGACAAAGGACTTAGCTTGAGACAGACAGAAGATTTTATAGATGTTGCAGGTATCCATTCAGACATTGTTAAATTAGGTTGGGCAACTTCATTTGTTACCCCGAAGTTGAAAGAGAAACTGGATATATACCGTAGTGCCGGCATTCCTACTTATTTTGGAGGAACGCTTTTTGAAGCTTTTATAGTTAGAAACCAGTTTGAAGATTATATACGCGTACTAGAACAATATGGAATGGGCTATGCAGAAGTTTCTGATGGTTCTATCGAAATTGAGCATGATCTGAAATGTGAATATATCCACAAATTATCCAAATATGTTACCGTAATTTCTGAGGTAGGTTCTAAAGATGCCACAAAGATCTTTGCCCCTTATAAGTGGATTAAACTGATGAAGGCAGAGATTGAAGCCGGCTCATGGAAGGTAATTGCTGAAGCAAGAGAAGGTGGGAATGTAGGGATTTATCGTGGTTCTGGTGAGGTGAGAGAAGGTCTTGTAGATGAAATTTTAACAGAGATACCGGAAGAGACCATTATTTGGGAAGCCCCTCAAAAAGAGCAGCAGGTATGGTTTGTAAAATTAATTGGTACCAATGTTAACCTGGGCAATATTGCCCCTGCAGAAGTGATTCCATTGGAGACCATTCGTTTAGGGTTGAGAGGTGATACCTTCGACCACTTTCTTAACTTAAGTAAATAGCGGGTTTTGAGAATATTCGGATTAATTGGTTATCCTTTATCGCATTCTTTTTCTAAGAAGTATTTTAGCGATAAATTTGAAACAGAAGAAATTCCGGATTGTCAGTATGAACTTTATCCTCTCGCGCAGATCGCTGAAATAGAAAATCTTTTTTCTAATCCTTCTCTAAACGGACTTAATGTTACCATTCCTTATAAAGTTGCTGTGCTGCCATTTTTAAATGAACTTGAAGAGGCAGCGGAAGAAATTGGCGCGGTAAACTGCATTGCTGTCACTTATAAAGAAGGGAAACAATGGAGAAAGGGTTACAATACCGATGCCTATGGGTTTGAGGAATCTTTAAAGCCTTTTTTAAAGCCCAGTCATACCAAAGCTTTGATATTTGGTGATGGCGGTGCTGCAAAAGCTATAAAATACTGCCTCAGCAAGCTTGGGATAAGTTATTTAATTGTAGGCCGCAAACCTGCGCCAGGCGTATTGTTGTACAGCGAGGTAACGGAAGCGTTGCTGGAAACACACACCCTGCTCATCAATACCACCCCGGCAGGAATGTATCCTAATGAAGAAACTTTTCCTGAGATCCCTTATCATAGCCTGGGCGCACAACATTTAGCTTATGATCTCGTTTATAATCCCGAAGAAACTTTATTTTTACAAAAGGTAAGAATGCGTGGCGGCGCTGTTAAAAACGGATTGGAAATGTTGTATCTTCAGGCAGAACGCTCCTGGGAAATCTGGAACCCTTAAAATGAAAAATCGATACCTGGTTTTAGCGTTGTTATCAATAGCTGTATTTTATGCTTGCACCAACAACAGTTATACACCAAAACCAAGGGGTTATTTTAATATTGACTTCCCAAAAAAGGAATATGTGCCGTACAACAGCAATTGCCCTTTTACTTTTGATTACCCAAAATATACACGGATGGAAGCAGATAATGGCAAAGGTGGTGGTGATTGCTGGAATAATCTTAACTTTTACGGTTTTAATGCCAGGCTCCATTTAACCTACTACAATGTATTGTCTGCGAAAGAATATCAGGATCTGGTAGAAGATGCCCGTACACTGGCATTTAAACATACGGTTAAGGCGAGTGCTATAGATCAGAAACTGATCAATTATCCGGAAAAGAAGGTATATGGCATATATTATGCTATTGAAGGAAATACGGCCTCTTCTGTGCAGTTTTTTTTAACTGATAGTGCAAAACACTATTTTAGAGGTGCATTGTATTTTAATGAAAGGCCTCAGTACGATTCAGTTGCGCCAGTTATAAAATTCATAAAACAAGACATTGATACCATGATCAGGTCTTTTAAGTGGAAAAACTAAATTATAGTTATGATTAATATTAAGCAATTTACCTTTAATCCATTTCAGGAAAATACTTACGTCTTATACGATGAAAGCGGGGAATGTGTAATCATTGATCCGGGTATGTATGATGGGGCGGAACAAAATGAACTGGTTTCGTTCATCAAGGGAAATAACCTTAGTCCGGTATTGCTGCTGAATACCCATTGCCATATAGACCATGTATTTGGCAACAAGTTTGTATTTGACCAATGGGCTTTAAAACCTCAGTTCAACAAGGGAGAATTGTTGGTGTTGCAGGCTATTCCCGGATATGCTCCGCAGAGAGGATTAAAGTATGAATTGTCTCCGGAGCCTGAAGTGTTTTTAGGAGAAACGGGAAGTGTTACTTTTGGGAACTCAACATTGGAACTCATTTTTGCACCAGGGCATTCTCCCGCACATTTGTGCTTTTATGCAAGAGAGCAGAACTTCTTAATTGGCGGAGATGTATTGTTTTACAACAGTATTGGACGTACAGATTTGCCAGGTGGAAATCATGAACAGCTGATTAATAGTATCAAACAGAATTTGTTTGTACTGCCTGATGACTGTAAGGTTTATCCTGGTCATGGTCCTGCCACAAGTATCGGCTTTGAAAAGTTAAGCAATCCTTATTTAAGATAGTCTTTGAATACCCCATTTTATATCGCCCGAAGGTATCTTTTTGCTAAAAAATCTACCAATGCCATCAATATCATTTCTACCATTTCTGTAGTTGGGGTATTTGTTGGCAGCGCGGCTTTAATTATCATCTTATCTGTATTTAACGGCTTCGAAGAGGTAGTGTTAAAGATGTTTAATACCATTACCCCTCAGCTGGCTGTATCTCCGGCAACAGGAAAGACATTTAACCCGAATACGGCCTACTTTACCGAACTCAGGAAAAATCCTCAAGTTTATGCTTACACCGAAGTATTGGCAGAAAATGCGCTACTGAAATATGGCGACAGGCAGTCTGTTGCGATGATAAAAGGTGTAAGTGACGATTACCTGAAAAATGAGAAGTTAGACAGTACCATTGTGCAAGGTAAATTTATCCTTAGAAATAGTGCCGGCTCCTGTGCTATTATAGGCTCTGCTATACAAAATTCGTTATTGGTAAATGTCAATGATCCTTTTGTGCCATTGCAGGTTTTCTCGCCCAAAAAAGGCATAAAGGCAAGTTCTATAGATCCAACTAACGATTTTACCATTCTATCTATTCCTGTATCCGGCATATTTGAAGTCCAGCAGGATTTTGACAACATGACCATTGTTCCTTTGAGCTTCGCCAGGCAGTTGCTTGAGGAAGAAACAAATGTATCTGGCATAGAAATTAATCTAAAAAAAGGTGTGGATGCAGACGAGTTTAAGGAAGAGATGGAAGCAAAGCTGGGTGGTTCATTTTTAGTCAAGAACAGGATTCAGCAAAACAAAGTATTGTATAATATTTTAGGAAGCGAAAAATGGGCCGTCTACATCATCCTCACTTTTATTTTAATTATCGCCATTTTTAACATTATTGGCTCCTTAACCATGTTGGTGCTGGATAAATTGAAGGATATAGCCATTCTGAGCAGCTTGGGTGCAGGGAAACGGCTGATAAAAAATATCTTTTTGATTGAAGGGATGATGATCACCATGGCAGGCTGTGTATCTGGCTTGCTGATAGGTTTTGTATTCTGTCTGCTACAGCAAAAATTAGGGCTGGTAAAAATGTCAGAAGATAATCTGATGATGTCAAATGCTTATCCTATAGCACTTAAGTATGAAGATTTCTTACTCGTGTTTTTAACAGTTGGCGTATTTTCTTTTGTGGCATCAGCTTTGTCATCCAATCTCAGCGTGAAGAAGATAAATCAAATCAATCAAGACCTTTAATCATGAAATTTCTTAGAAGCAGTGTAGTATTATTATTTGTTGTTTCCATTTTAGCTGTTGCCTGTCAGCAAAAGCAAGAAGAAAGTAATCAGCGAAATACTACCCTGGTGAAGGGATTGTATAGCTATGGCCCCGAAATTAAATCCTTTACCGATTGTGGCGAGGGTAGAGAGTATTGGGTAGTTGACAGTGCCAAAACACTGGAGTTAGCCTATAATAAACTTAATTTCGAGAAGCCTTATGAGCCTGTTTACATTGAAGTAGAATGCCATATTGTCAAATCTGACAGTGTAAGGGTTGCGGCAGATTTTGATTCTACTATGGTGGTAACCAGGCTAATTAAGCTAACAAAGGAAATTCCTGACGGTCCCTGTAGCCAATAATTTAACCCAGGTAAATCTGGATGTCATTTTTTGGGATCAGGCCCTTTTCCTGCGCCATGCTAAATAACAGGTCTATCGCTTTTCGGCCTTCTGCACCGTGATCTACGGAGTATTTATTTACATAAAGATCTATGTGTTTATACATCACTTCTTCCTCCATTTCCTGCGCATGCTGACGGATAAAATCCAGGCCAGACTTCGGATTTTGAAAGGCAAATTCAACAGACTTCCGTATCAGTCGGTTTACTTTATGCTGAACTTCCAGGTCAATTTTTCTGTTGATGACAATGCCGCCCAGGGGGATAGCACAGCCCGTAAGTTTTTCCCAATAGTTACCCAGGTCCATTACCTTAAAAAGCCCCTTTTCCTGGTAGGTGAATCTGTTTTCATGGATAATTAACCCAAGGTCAATTTTATCGTCCAGTAAGGATTGCTCAATTTCAGAAAATACCAATTCCTGTTTTTCTGTTAAATGCGGAAAGGCTATGCCTAAAAGAAAGTTCGCTGTGGTTAACTTACCTGGAATGCCTACCCGCAGGTCTTTTGCAAGGTTGTCCGGATGGTTGGCCAGGTATTCATTTTTAGAGATGAGCAGCGGGCCGACACCAAATCCTAAAGCACTGCCCGCATCAAGTAAGGCATACTGGTTAAGCACATAGGCAAAAGCATGAAAGCTCAATTTGGTAATGTCCAGTTCGCCATTAACAGCCTTCTGGTTCAGCGTTTCAACATCGTGAAAGCATACGTCAAATTCCAGGCCTTCTGTATCTATCTTATGGTGTATGAGGGCATCAAAAATAAACGTATCATTAGGGCAGGGAGAAAATCCAAGTGTAAGTTTCATGGGGTAAAAATAAGGGCAAAACAGCGCAGCTTGGTTATGTGGTTGTCAAAAAATCGATAGCCCATTGGTTAAGGTTCTGAATTGCCAGTCCAATCTTCCAGCTTTCTTTATTTCGTTCTTCTACATAGTTGGAAATTGACCTTACCTGTAAACAAGGAATACTAAGTTGTGCGCAGGCATAAAATACAGCTGCGCCTTCCATACTCTCCGTATGTGGCTGTAGTCTCTCGTATATGGCTGCAATAGTTTTTTTATGGCCATGAACTGTATTTACGGTAATGCCCTTCGCAGGAATCAGTTGGGCAACTAAAGGAAGGTGCTGCGGGTTATTATTGCGATACATGCCTGCGCCAAAGCCAAGTTCGTCAATCGTTAAAAACTGGTCCTTATCTTCTGCACCAAGTTCAGCAAATGTATCTTCGGTAACATTAACAAGCTGCCCTAAGGCAAGCTCCTGTGTAAAAGCACCAGCGATCCCCAGGTTTAAAACAAGATCATAAGCGGCTGAGAGGTGCCTGCCTAAGGCAAAGGCGGTAGCTGTCATGCCTACGCCGGTAATTAGTACATCAATATCCTTAGTTTGTACAAAAGCTTCAATGGGCCAGTTAAAGTGCGCAAATAAGCCGGATATTTCCTGATAAGTGGCAGCCACTACTAATGTTTTCATGTGCTAAAGTTAACCTTTCTACTTTAACCTTTCTGCGTATATTTGCAGTCAATTCTATTATAATGATTTATATAACACGCAGAGAATCCTTTAATGCAGCGCATAAATTATCCCGGGCAGATTGGTCTGAAGATAAAAACGCAGAAGTATTTGGGAAATGTGCCAATCCAAACTGGCATGGTCATAATTACCAGCTTTACGTTACCGTGAAAGGCGAGATTAACCCTGAGACTGGATTTTTAGTTGACCTTAAATGGCTAAAAGTACTCATCAATACACACGTGGTGGATAAGCTGGATCATAGAAACCTGAACCTTGATGTAGATTTCATGGAAGGAAAACTGGCTTCTACAGAGAACCTGGCAATTGCCATTTGGGAGATCTTACAACCGCTTATTGAAGAAAGTGGTGCATATTTGCACAGCATAAAAATTCATGAGACCGAAAACAATATTATTGAGTATTTCGGATAACAGCTAAAACTAATGGAGAATCATACAAAAGATGCTTTTGACGAAGAAAAAGAAGGTTATGTTAAGATAGACCGGTACAACGGTGCTAAAACAGAACTTATTTCCAGTCATTATGCAGATATATTAAGCCAGCTTGGCGAAGATCCTGAGCGTGAAGGACTTTTAAAAACACCTGAACGCGTAGCTAAATCTCTGCAATACCTTACCCATGGGTATGATCTTAAACCTGCAGAAATACTTAAATCTGCGATGTTTAAAGAGGATTACAGCCAGATGGTGGTTGTCAAAGACATAGAAGTGTATTCTATGTGCGAACACCACATGCTGCCATTTTTTGGAAAAGCCCATGTTGCTTACATTCCAAACGGGCATATTGTTGGACTAAGTAAAATTCCACGTGTGGTAGATGCTTTTGCAAGAAGATTACAGGTACAGGAAAGACTGACCAATGAGATCAGAGATTGTATTCAGGAAACCTTAAATCCGGCCGGGGTTGCTGTGGTGATTGAGTGCCAGCATTTGTGTATGGCCATGAGGGGTATTCAGAAGCAAAATTCTGTAACCACTACCTCTGCTTTTACTGGTGGATTTGCAAGTGATAAAACAAGGGCCGAGTTTTTGCGGTTGATTACAGCAAAACTGCACTAGAAAGTCTATAAGGAATAAAGAGCAAAAAATAAAGATTAACAACGGGGTATCCCCCTTTAAGAAAACAATAAATTTGATTGAGTTGCGAGGTCTCATTGATCCTTGTTTCTTGATCTTTGATCAATAAGTATGAAAGCATATATATTTCCGGGGCAGGGTGCTCAATTTTCAGGAATGGGAAAAGAGTTGTATGAGAATGAACTGGCAAAAAGCCTTTTTGAAAAAGCAAATGAGATTATTGGCTTCAGGATTAGCGACATCATGTTTGGTGGAACTGAAGAGGAACTTAAACAAACTAAAGTAACACAACCAGCCGTTTTTTTGCATTCGGTAATTTTGGCTAAAACGCTGGGTGCGGAATTTCAGCCGGATATGGTTGCCGGACATTCATTAGGCGAGTTTTCTGCATTGGTAGCTGCAAATGCGCTATCTTTTGAAGACGGATTGAGGTTAGTGATTGCACGTGCCAATGCAATGCAAAAGGCCTGTGAATTGCAGCCATCTACTATGGCGGCTATTCTTGGTCTTGCCGATGAGGTAGTAGAAAACATTTGTAATGATATTAATGAAGTTGTGGTGGCGGCAAATTACAACTGCCCTGGCCAGTTGGTGATTTCGGGCAGTATTGAAGGCGTTGATCTGGCTTGCCAAAAACTTACTGAAGCGGGTGCTAAAAGAGCACTAAAGTTAAATGTTGGCGGTGCCTTCCATTCTCCGCTAATGGAGCCAGCAAGAGTTGAGTTACAAGAAGCTATTGAGCAAACCACCATACTTTCACCTGTATGTCCAATCTATCAGAATGTTGATCCTGTTCCCAATACAGATCCTGAAAAGATTAAATTAAACCTGATTAAGCAACTTACCGGCGCTGTACGCTGGACCCAAACTGTTGAAAAAATGCTGGCCGATGGTGCAACTGATTTTGTTGAGGTTGGACCAGGCAACGTACTACAGGGTCTGGTAAAAAAAGTAAGCAGAGAAGTTAAAACAAGCAGTGCAACTGTAGCTTAATGAGCATTGGAGGCAAAATAAGGTTTTTGTTGCTTATTTTAGGGATGTGCTGTATTGTAACCGCAATTTCCTTAAAACATTCCGTAACCAAAAAAGACTTATTGGCCCATGAAGCAGCACTGCTTCAAAAAAACCTGAATGCCAGCGAAAGGCTGGTTCATAATTTTCTTTCTAACAAAAGTCAGCTTACTATGGCAAAGCAGCTTCACGTAAATGAAGCTGCCGCCATGCAATTCATCAACAGTTATAGGGCTCAGGGTATCAATCTCCTGGTTTATGAGCATGGGGAGTTGCAGTTTTGGAGCAGTTATAAGGCTGTAATGCCCCTCCCTGATATGGTTAAGGAGGGTACTTCATTTTTACAGTTGGCCAATGGCTGGTATGAAGTCATCAAAAAAACTCAGGGTAATTTTGCTTTCATTTTTCTAATTGATGTTAAAAATCAGTTTGTAATTGAAAACAGGTACCTGAAAAATGAAATTGACACAAAACTGTCCCCTTCCGGGGCACTTACCATGGCCTCCTTTACAGACGATGAGGTATACGGCATTAAGAGCGCGGAAGGAAAATTGTTGTTTGAAGTAAAGCTGAATGCAGCTTATTCTACTAATTTATATGCTTCTGTCGAATTTTGGCTCTGGGTAGTCGGGCTTTTTAGTTTCTCTCTTTTTGTAAATTCTTTTTGTGCATGGCTTGCAAAAAGAGGGCATCATACGCTTGCTACCCTGCTAATGGCTGGTGTTTTTGTCCTCATCAGACTTACAGATTTGCAGTTTGGATGGTTCAATCACCAGTTTAACCTAGCAATCTTTAAGCCCTATATTTATGCAGAGAGCTTTTTTATGCCCTCCCTGGGAGATTTCTTGCTTAACGTTGTTGCCATAACCTGGATAACACTTTTTATGTATACCTATAAAGATGGTTACCGTTTGCCTCAAAGGTTAAGGGAAAGCAAAGTTGCCGCCTGGATAATCCAGCTTTTATTACTTATTGCGTTTAGTGGCCTTGCGTTTGTATTGGACAGCATATTTTTTGGTCTGGTGTATAATTCAAAGATCAATTTTGACATCACCAATATCATCAACCTGGACTGGATCAGCTGGGTCTGTATTGTTATTTTATGCCTGGTCTGGTTTAACATTTATCTTATTGCCAGCATCTTTTTGCAACTCTCGAAATCCTTGAACACGACGAACAGGGAACGGCTTATTTTGTTTTTGACGGCTTTTCTGGCCTATTTCATATATCGTATAAACACTGAGTTTACGGTGTTTTTTATTGCTTTTGCTTTGTTTATCTTATTAATGGGATACAACCGATATGTGAAGGAAGATAAGTTTTCTATAGGGGTTTATGCGGCTTTATTTTTCTGTATTGCTTTAATTTCTTCCATTAAATACCAACGGTATAACGATATTAAGGAAAGAAACCACCGGTATCTTATTGCCCAGAAGTTGCAATCCAGTGATGATCCTAAAATTATTAATTCTGTAGAGAGTTTAGAAAGGGGATTGTCTTCTGACCCCTTTATTGTCAGTTACTTTAAAAAGCCCCTTCCAAACAGGAACAGGGTATTGCAGAACTTTATAGACAAAAAGTTTTTAGATGGATACTTATCGCAGTTTGAGTACAATTTGTATGAGTTTAACAGTCAGGATTCTTCTATTAAAAATAATGAGAGAGTACCGCTGAGCCATTACAAAAGTTTAGTTAAGGCAGGATCAGTTAAGGTTTCCAATTTCTTTTATCGGCTAAATGATACGTTTGGATACCAAAATTATTTTGGTATTGTACCTGTATTTGAACATAACCGCGTGTTAGGAACAATGGTAATTGAATTTAAATCGCAGCAATACAATTACAATAGTCAGTTTCCGGAATTGTTAATGGATGGCAAAATAAAAAGCGATGAAGATTATGACAAGTATTCCCTGGCGTTTTATAATAACGGACGTTTAATAGGGCAATCAGGAAAGTTTACCTATAAGCTGGATAACACAGATTTTAAGCATACACCTGGCGAAGCTTTGTACCTTGACGATACTACCGGATATAATCATCTGGTTTACATGCCAAGTTCTACAAAGGTGATTGTGATCAGTAAAGAAAAAACCGATTATGTAGTGAGGTTAGCCACCTTATCATTCTTTTTTCTGGTGTTTACGCTGTTTTCCGTAGCCCTTTACATCTGTATCTGGCTAATGAGAAATATTGACGAAAGCTGGGGTGGTTGGTTTAACATCAACAGGTCTTTGATGATTAACGCAAATAAGATCCTGTATAAGACACGCATCCAGTTTTCTATTGTACTGTCTGTAGTGGCAACGCTTTTAATTGTTGGTTGGACTACTTTTTTCTACATTAGTTCAGAATACCGGAAGCAACAAGATGATTTGGTGAAGGAAAAAATAAGAAAGGTGCAGCTTTCGTATGAAAAACAAATCTTTAATACAGGAATCCCTGCAATCACGGAACAGTCAAAAGTAGATTTTAATCAGTTTGCTAATGTCAATGCCTCCTTTTTAAACCTGTTTGATATCAATGGTAATTTGCTGTACACCTCTTTGCCTAAAATGTTTGAATATGGCATTATATCACCTAAAATGGGTCCAAAAGCCTATGTGTACCTGCACCAGGTACAACGTTCAGATTACCTGAACCCTGCAGAGAAAATAGGCTCATTTATTTATTCTTCTGCCTATGCGCCGATTAGAAATGCACAAAACCAGACAGTAGCATATGTAGGCCTTGCCTATTATGGTAACGAGGCAGACTATCAGGCTAAAATTGGCTTATTTATCAATACCCTGATTAATATTTACGCCCTGGTATTTGTAGCTATTGGTGTACTGGCTGTGTTTCTGGCCAATCAAATTACCAATCCGCTTACTTTTATTCAGGAGAGCATCAGAAAGACTAAGCTCGGACAAAAGAACAAGCCTATCCAATGGGCACGCCATGATGAAATTGGTGCGCTGGTAAAGGAATATAATAAGATGATTGCTGCACTGGAGGAAAGTGCTGCTCGCCTTGCGCGGTCAGAGCGGGAAAGTGCCTGGCGTGAAATGGCTAAGCAGGTAGCGCATGAGATTAAAAATCCGCTTACACCGCTTAAACTTGGTGTGCAGCTGCTGGAAAAATCATGGCGGGAGAAGGATCCTAATTTTGAAAAGAAATTTGAACGCTTCAATAAGTCTTTTATTGAGCAGATTGATACCCTGGCTAATATTGCTTCGGAGTTTAGCAATTTTGCAAAGATGCCAGACGCAAAGCTTGAAAAACTCATGCTCCTGCCAATTATTTCCCGCTCTAAGGATTTGTTTGCAGATGAACCTGCGGAAATCAGGATACTCAATTTAACTGATCGTGTGCCACATATTTTAGGTGATAAGGATCAATTGGTGAGGAGTTTTAGTAACCTCCTCAAAAATGCAATTGAAGCTACAGTAGAAGGGGAAAGTATAATCTCTATCCGGATTAACAATGATAAGGACACCGTATGGGTGGAGATCAAAGACAATGGCAAGGGTATTGATCCGGATTTACAGGACAAAATCTTTGCACCTAATTTTACCACCAACTCTTCAGGCACTGGATTAGGTTTAGCATTTGTGAAACAGGCGATAGAAAATGCAGGAGGTACAATTGATTTTAAATCAGTACCCGAAGCAGGGACTACTTTTTACCTGAGTTTTCCCTTGGTCTAAACCTATTTTAAAATCACAGATGATTTGCCCATTGTAAATCCATCTGCATAAAGAATTACGGAATAGCTGCCTTTGATGAAAGGAATTGGGTTTACCCAATCTATTTTATAAGCCGTATTGTCATTGTTGTAAGAAATGCTAATCATATCGCTATACTGCATTTCCTGGCCATCTGCCACAAACATATTGTTCTCATTTGCAATCAGGTTACCCGCAGGGTCAAATACCCTGAGGTAAATGTTGTGGTAATCTTTTTCTGCCAGGGTATTGGCTGCAATGTTAAAGTAAACCGTAAGTTTTTTAGCAGTGCTGGCTTTGGTAACTTCCACATTTTTACCACTACTTTTAACTTTGTAAGCAGTAGTAATTACATTATAAGCCTTAAGGGCAGCGCCACTTTTTACTTTTGCGTTAAGCTCGGAGTTTTTTTGCGCAAGTTTTTCAGCGCGTTCATTTACCGCAGATACAGATTTGATCAGGCTGTCTCTCTCCGTTTTCAGGAACAGGTTCTCTTTGTTAAGCCTGGCTATTTCATCATTAAAGTTTTTTACAAATTCTTTGAGCTGTTTTACCTCATCCTGAGCTTTAACAAGCTCACCTTTTGTCAGCTGTCCCTTTTCAAGTGCAAGTTTTAACTCGGCTATTTTATCTCTGGCCAGTTTTTGATCACTGATGAGCTTCTCATTTAAAGAAACATTAATGATATTAACACGCTCTAGTTCAACTTCAATTTTCTCCACCTCAAGCTTAAGACGATCTTTTTCAGTATTGACCGTAACAAAGCGTTCACTTTCGTGTTTGTCTTTGAAAAACAAATACGCATTGGTACCTAATAAAGCAGCAATTACAACTATTAGAAAATATATTTTATTGCGATCACCTCTGTTTATAGCATCTTTTTTCTCTAGCATTTCAATCAAAATCAGTTATTACGCCTTAAATTCTTTATTTTTTCCTCCCTGAGGGGGGCGAACATAGTGTAAAAAAAATAATAATTAACAAAAAATCGTCTCAAATTGTATCAGACACTAAAAAAAATCGTTACTTGCTGTAGATACACAAATAATCCTATCGTTCACCAAACATCTTAAAATGTTTAAAAACATTGTTTATGCAGCTCTTGTTGCAACAATTTCTATCACGACTTCTTTGTATGGGCAAATGCCTGCAAAAATTAATCCAAAACGCGAATTCAGAGGCGTTTGGGTAGCAACCGTAGCAAATATAGACTGGCCTTCCAAGCCCGGCTTATCAGCTGATCAGCAAAAACAAGAATTAATTGGGCTGCTTGAACTGCACAAAAGCAATGGTATGAATGCCGTTATGCTGCAGGTTAGACCCACCGCTGATGCTTTTTACAGCAAATCCAGGGAGCCCTGGAGCAGGTATTTGATGGGTAAACAAGGTGTGGCCCCGGCTCCCGGTTATGATCCATTGGCTTTTGCAATTAAAGAAGCTCATTTCAGAGGGATGGAATTGCATGCCTGGTTTAATCCTTACAGGGCAACTATGGGTGCAAATGAAGTGGTAAGTCCGGACCACATGACCAATAAAAGGCCAGAGTTGTTCTTTACCTATGGTGGCAAAAAGCAATTTGATCCCGGATTGCCTGAAGTTAGGGAATATATTGTGCAGGTAGTATTGGATGTGGTAAAAGGTTACGACGTGGACGGGATCCATTTTGACGACTACTTTTATCCTTACCAGATTGCTGGACAGCGCATCAATGATGCAAATACCTTTAGTAAATATGGTGCTGATTTTGCAAATATCGCCGACTGGCGCAGGAACAATGTTGATGTGTTAATTAAAACGTTGGATGATAGTATCCATCACTATAAAAAGCATGTCAAATTCGGTATTAGTCCCTTTGGCATCTGGAGAAACTTTAGGGAGGATAGTCTGGGTTCAAAAACAAGCGGAATGTCTAATTATGAGGAATTATTTGCCGATTCAAGGAAATGGGTAAAAGAAGGATGGGTAGACTACATCAATCCGCAGGTATATTTTAGCTTTACCAGAAAAGCCGCTCCTTTTGATACTTTGGTAAACTGGTGGAGCAACAATACATTTGGAAGGCATTTATACATTGGGCAAGCTGCTTATCTGGTTAACCAGAAAGCGGAAGCAGCATGGCGTTTACCTGCTCAGATTCCAGACCAGATTCGTTACATCAGGAACAATAACCGGGTACAGGGAAGTGTGTTTTTTAGCTCAAAATCGTTTACCACAGTTGCCCGCGCACTAAATGACTCCTTAAAAAATAACCTTTATAAATACCCGGCACTGCCCCCTCAAATGCCCTGGCTGGATGATGTGGTCCCTAATGCACCGCAAAGCTTTAGCGCAGAAGTAATGAAGGATGGTGTTCATCTGAAATGGGACCAGCCTTTAAAAGCTAAAGATGGGGAAACTGCCTCCGGTTATGTAATTTATAGATTTAACGAGGGTGAAAAGCCTGGTATCTTAGACCCCAGGTATATTTTGAAAATTAGCTTTGAAGATTTTACGTCTTTTATAGATACCAGTGTAGAAAAAGGTAAAAGGTACAACTACCTTTTAACGGCATTAGACAGGTTAAAAAATGAGAGCGATCCAAGCGGCCCGGTTGGTGTACAGTTTTAAGTTTACTTAACAATATTGTATTCCAAACTTGCTTTATCAGGTAACAAATATATCATGTAATTAATAATTGCAACCGATTGCAATTCTAAAAAATTAATCCTACTTTAGGCGTACAAATATAGAACGGGGAAACTCTTGTGCGCATGCAAAAAAAGGAAATCACAATTTATGATCTGGCAGAGAAGCTGAATATCTCTGCCACTACCGTAAGCAGGGGTTTACAGGATCATCCTGCTATTAATAAAAAGACAAAGAAAAAGATCTTTGATCTGGCAACGGAACTGGGCTATCGCTCTAATAAATTTGCGAGTAATTTACGTAAGCAAAAAACAAATACAATAGGTGTAATTGTTCCACGCCTGGACAGTCTTTTTATCTCCTCTGTTTTATCAGGAATAGAAAAGCTTTTGAACAATTCAGGCTATAATCTCATCATTAGCCAGTCTTTTGAACATGAAACCAAGGAAAAGACAAATGCTTTGACCATGTTTAACAGTCGTGTAGATGGCCTTATTGTTTCTCTGGCTGCTGATACCAGAGATTATAGTCATTTTGATACGATGATCAGCAAAAACATTCCTGTTATTTTCTTTGATCGTATTGCAGAAGGACTTAAAGCAACTAAAGTTGTGATCGATAATTTCAAGGCTGGCTATAACGCAACTGCACATCTATTGGAGCAGGGTTGCAAATCTATCTTGCACCTTACCGGTAATGTAGAAAGGAATGTTTATAAAGATCGTTTTGAGGGCTATAAACGTGCTTTGCAAGATCACAATATTGCATTTGACCCGGAATTGTTTATCTCAAATGAACTAACGGAGCAGGCTGTACAAGAGGCGATATCGGAGGTGTTGAAACGTGATAAATTACCTGATGGCCTATTTACAACCAATGATTCTTCTGCTGCTTTTGCCTTAACTTTATTTAAGGCAGCCGGGCTAAGGGTTCCTGAAGATATTGCCATCATCGGTTTTAATAATGACCTGATTTCACGGGTTACAGAACCTGCCATCAGTACCATTAACTATCCCGGTAATGAAATGGGAGAAAATATCGCCAGAATTTTAATCAATCATTTAGATGGTCAGGGAGATTTGAGCTTTACCAGTACGGTTATTCTTAATACGGAACTTATAGTGAGGGCCTCTTCCAGCAGAAAAAAATAAATCATCATTAATTATTAGGAGATCCATGAGTACGCAAATTGCTATAGTAACAGGAGGTGGCGCAGGTTTAGGTCTTGCAATTACAAAAAAATTAGTGGAACAGGGTATCCAGGTTCTTGCTATTGGTAGAAATGAGGAAAAGCTAAAAGCAGCCGCAAATGAATTTGGAGAATTGTGCAGTTATAGGGTGGCGGATCTCCAGGATTTGTCTGCTATTCCGGCATTAATTGACGAGATTAAAGAAAACTATGGAAAAATAGACATCCTGGTTAACAATGCGGGGATCAACATGAAAAAAGCTTTTGTAGAGGTGACTGACGAGGATTTTTCCAGTGTTATACAAACAAATCTCTCTTCAGTATTTGCTGTAAGTCGGGAGGTTGTGAAACACATGCTGGTAGCCGGGAAAGGAAGTATCGTAAACATCAGCTCTATGGCGGCGCAATACGGCATTCCGAAGGTAATTGCCTATTCTGCCGCTAAAACGGCCATAGAGGGCATGACCAGGGCTATGGCAACGGAACTATCGCCATTAGGAATCCGCATCAATTGCGTAGCGCCTGGATTTATAAAAACAGCTATGTCTGCAAAAGCGCTGGATGCAGATCCTGAAAGAAAGAATAAGGTCTTTTCCAGGACCCCAATGGGTAAAATGGGGGAACCGGAAGACGTAGCCGAAGCAGTTTATTTTTTCTGCTCTCAGGCGTCAAAATATGTGACTGGCGTAGTGATGCCGGTTGATGGAGGGAACTCTATAGGATTTTAAAGATCAATAAGATGAAAAGAACCACCGTTACGGCAACTTTGCTGTTGGGGTATGTACTTAGCTTTGCAGCAGTAACGGACCCTTTTATCGCCAAAAAATACAGTTCAGGTAGTTTTACCGTAGCAACAAAAGGTAGGGTTAGCCCTATTGTGATTAGTGATAACGAGTGGCCTGGCGTTACCCGGGCTGTAAGGGATCTGCAAACAGATTTGCAGAAGGTTACCGGACTTACCCCAGAGCTTTTAGTAAACAAGAGTGCTGGCAAGGCCCTTATTATAGGAACCATTGGCCAAAGTAAGGTAATTGACCAGCTGGTTGCTAACCGTAAAATAGATGTTGCTGGCATTGCCGGAAGCTGGGAGCGTACTTTAATTGAAGTGGTTATAAATCCAATGCCCGGTGTAGATAGTGCCCTGGTAATTGCGGGCAGTGATAAGCGTGGAACAATTTATGGAATTTATGAGTTGTCTCATCAGGTTGGGGTATCACCCTGGTATTATTGGGCCGACGTACCGGTAAAAAAGAGCGAAAATTTATTCGTTATTGGCGGGAGACATGTCATTGCCTCGCCTGCGGTTAAATACCGGGGCATATTCTTAAACGATGAAGCGCCTGCTTTATCTGGATGGGCTAAAATGCAGTTTGGTGGCTTTAACCATCAGTTTTACGAAAAAGTATTTGAGTTGATCCTGCGTTTAAAAGGTAATTACTTATGGCCTGCCATGTGGGGAAGTGCATTTAATGATGATGATAAGTTGAATCCGGTAATGGCCGATGAATACGGAGTGGTTATGGGTACATCACATCATGAGCCGCTAAGCCGGGCGCATGACGAGTGGAAAAGATATAAGGGTGGAAAATGGAATTACGACCAGAACCCGGAGCAATTAAAGGCTTTTTGGGAAACTGGCTTAAAAAGAATAGCAGATAAAGAACAAATTATAACAGTGGGTATGCGTGGTGATGGCGATGAGCCAATGGCAGAAGGTACAGCTACCACCTTACTGGAAAAAATAGTTAAGGACCAACGCAGCATTATTGAAAAGGTGACTAAAAAACCAGCCTCGCAAACACCTCAGATTTGGGCATTATATAAAGAGGTTCAGGATTACTATGACAAAGGGATGCGTGTACCAGATGATGTTACCCTTTTACTTAGCGACGACAACTGGGGAAACATCCGTAAGCTGCCGAAACTTGGAGAACCTGCCAGAACTGGCGGATATGGTATTTATTACCACTTTGATTATGTGGGGGACCCAAGAAATTACAAATGGGTAAATACAAACCCTATTCAAAAGATTTGGGAGCAGATGAACCTGGCCTATGAACACAATGCAAACCAAATTTGGATTGTAAACGTGGGCGACCTTAAGCCGATGGAGTTTCCGATAGAATTTTTCCTGGATTATGCCTGGTCACCCGATGCCATTCCTGCGGAAAAGTTAAAACAATATGGTATAGATTGGGCAGCAAGACAATTTGGAGAAACCTATGCCATAGAGATAGCCGCAATTCAGGATTTATACCTCAAATACAATGCTAGAAGAAAGCCTGAGTTATTGGATGAAAATACGTATAGCTTGCTTAATTATCAAGAGTTTGAGCAGGTGGTTACAGATTTCAATGTATTGGAAGAGCGTGCGCGCTTAGTATATAACCGCATTCCTGCAGATCAGAAAGATGCGTTTTACCAGCTGATTATGCATCCTGTTGAAGCAAGTGCTAACTTAAATGCATTGTATTTGGCTGTCGCCAAAAATCACCTATATGCTAAACAGGGTAGAAGTGCAACAAATTTACTAGCTGAGAAGGCCAGAAATCTTTATCAAAGAGATGCGGAGATCAGCAACTATTACAATAAAGTAATGGCAAACGGTAAATGGAACCACATGATGGATCAGACGCATATCGGTTACACGTATTGGCAACAACCTGATTCCAATTCCATGCCTAAAATTTTTACCATTGCAGCTGGTAAAAATGCAATGGGATTATCTATAGAAGGAACTGATCTTGCCTGGTTTGGAAAAGCTAAGGTTAACATACCATTCCCAACTTTTAATTATTATTCCAATCAGTCACATTACCTTGAGCTCTTTCATACAGGGGTGGGCAAGCTAGGCTATGATATTAAAGCGCCGGCTTACGTTACATTAAATGCGTTAAAGGGTACTTTGGATACTGGAAAAAGGATTTGGTTGAAGGTTGACTGGCTGAAGGCTCCTCCAGGAAAAACAGAAACGTCAATTTTAGTAACCGGCAGTGATGGTTCTAAAATTACGCTGCCCGTAACGATAGACAACAATAGGTTTGCAGATCAAAAAATCAGCGGCTTTGTAGCTCAAAACGGATATGTTTCTATGGAGGCAGTACACTATTCAAAAGCGGTAAATTCAAGACCAGTATTTTGGAAAACTATTCCAGGTTATGGCAAGACCGAAGGGGGTATGATTGCAACGCCAGTTACTATACAGCCGCAAAAGCTTGATTCCAGTTCTGCACACCTGGAGTATGTTGTTTATTTAAATCAGACCGGGACATTTAAGCTGCATAGCTATATATCTCCAACAATTGATTTTACAAATACAGATGGATTAAAATTTGCCGTATCTGTAGACGATGCCACACCCATTATGATTAACATTAGTGCCGATTACAAAACCCCTGCAGCATGGGAGAAGTCGGTAGCCAATAGCATCAAAATATTTGAAACATCGTTGACAATTGATAAACCTGGGAAACATGTTCTCAAATACTGGATGGTTAATCCCGGTGTTGTTTTGCAGAAGCTGGTGCTGGATCTTGGTGGCTTGAAACCATCTTACTTGGGTCCGCCGGAAACCTTTTATACAGAAACCAATTATAATCCTTAATATATGATGAATCAATTGAAGCAATCTGGCATATGGATGGCCATGGCTATCGCCCTAACAAGTGCTTGTCAGCAAAGTAGCACTAAAACCGTGCAGACGGTTCAAAAAGATACTGTAGTTAAATCTAAGTTTCTTTCTGAGCCACTAATTAAAGAGATATATACCGCAGATCCATCTGCTCATGTTTTTGATGGCAAGATTTACATTTATCCATCGCATGACGTGGAATCTGGAATTACGGAAAATGATAACGGAGATCATTTTGACATGAAAGATTACCACATTCTTTCTATGGATAGTATTTCCGGAACCGTAAAGGATCATGGTGTAGCATTAAGTGTTAAGGATATTCCCTGGGCGGGTCGTCAGCTTTGGGCTCCGGATGCGGCTTATAAAAATGGTACGTATTACCTATATTTTCCCGTTAAGGATAAAAATGACGTATTTAGAATTGGCGTAGCTACAGCTAAAAATCCTGCAGGCCCATTTAAAGCGGAACCTAAACCTATGGAAGGTAGTTTAAGTATAGATCCGGCAGTGTTTACCGATACGGATGGCAATAGCTATATGTACTTTGGCGGTATCTGGGGCGGACAACTTCAGCGTTGGAATAATGGAAAATATGACGCGAATGGATCTAAAACAGATTCAGGAAAAGAAGAAGAGCCTGCAATTCCGGCTAAGGTGGCCAAGCTGAGTAAAGATATGTTAAGTTTTGACGGTGGCGTAAAAGACATTCAGATCCTGGATAAAGCTGGTAAACCATTGCTGACTAAAGATCATGACAGACGTTTTTTTGAGGGCAGCTGGATGCACAAGTACAATGGTAAATACTATTTTACATACTCTACAGGCGACACTCATTTTCTGGCTTCGGCAGTAGGAGATAGTCCTTACGGCCCTTTCACTTATCAGGGAACCTTTATGAATCCTGTGCAGGGCTGGACCACTCACCACTCCATCATAGAGGTAAAAGGCAAGTGGTATATTTTTTATCACGATACCGAGATCTCCAATAAAACACATTTAAGAAATATCAAAGTAACTGAATTATCGCACAATGGGGATGGCACGATCAAATTGATTGAACCAATAGTAAAATAATCTTTGCATTTTGTAGGCCTGACTAACTCACGTTAGTCAGGTTTTTTTATTTATAAATTATTCATCTCCACTGTAGTCAAGCCATTTAAAAGAAGCTTTATTTGTCGATGGTTGTCCAGATGAGGTGGCATACAACGCAAATAGGGAGCCAACAAAACCACCCGCCGTTTTGGTACTTAAAAATTTGCCATCAACTCCTTCTTTTAACGTTTTCCATTGCGTAGGTGCAGTTGCATAATAAAAATTGTACTTATCATTTTTGGCTTCAATTTTTAATTGAAGCTCCCCTATGTGTTTTTCAATGGCTAATTGACTCAGCAAGTCCATTGATTTGGTCTGCGGGCTTCCTTTATAAAGCTGCAATACCTCAAGTCCTTTGTCTACTGATTTGCAGAGGTAATAGAAATGATATTCATTCTGGAAGATGAGCATTCCTGCTTTTTCACTTTCGTTTTTTGGGCTAAAGTTCAATAAAGTGCTGGCTGTGCAAACCTGGTGTTGCTGGCGTTTTCCAATAAAGGCAGGATTTCCTGTACCCATGCAGGTTTCTGGCAATAGATTTAAAGTTAATCCATTACTTTTATCCAGCTTATACCAGCTGCTGTCTATGGTTCTTAAAAATAAAAGTGCAGGATCCAGGGACGATTTAAACTCAATCCTATAACTGAAATTCCCATTCTGCGGAGCTGTATTTTTTTGTTTTACTTCTTTAAATGGCATAGGATAACTGTACTGCAGTGCCTCGAAGTCGGGATTTATAACTGGCCATCCCTTTGTCCATTTTACTGGTGCAATAAATGTTTCTCTGCCTGTGTTGTAGAAGTCACCTTCATATGGTCTTACAGCTAAAAATAAGGCATAAGTTTTCCCATCCGGTCCTTCCACAAGTTCAGCATGACCAGCAGAAGTTATGGGGTTTTTACGGCTGGGATCTAAATTTCGCTGGGTTAGTATTGGGTTGTTTTCGTAGGGAACATATGGTCCTGTGGCTGATTTACTTCTAAAAATTACTTGCGAATGGTTTACGGATGTACCACCTTCTGCAGCACATAAATAATACCAGTCGGCTCTTTTGAAGATGTGTGGGCCTTCTATCCAAACAGGTTTTTTACTTAAGTCTACCCCACCATTTACCAACTGTTTTTCTTCGCCTTTAACTTTTAATGTTGTGAGGTCAAATTCATATGCCCTTATGGTGCGGTGTCCACTATATAGAGGCTTGTTATCTGGGGCGTCGCTGTTGTAAACAATGTATGCCGTGTTGGTGTCAAAAAACAAAGAGGGGTCAATTCCTTTTACCTGGGGCAGCCACACGGGATCACTCCAGGGACCAGCTGGATTTTTTGCGGTAACTACAAAATTGCCCTTGCGGTCAATCAGTGTACAGGTTACATAGTAAGTTCCGTTACGATAGTTGATGGAAGGTGCAAATAAGCCCCTGGTAACCGCATCGCCCAAAAAATTCATTTGTGTTGGCCGGTCTATAACGTTGCCAATCTGCTTCCAGTTTTTTAAGTCCTTACTATGGAAAACAGGAATGCCGGGAAAGTAGGAAAAGGTAGAGTTGACCAAATAGTAATCTGGGCCTACTTTGGTTACGCTCGGGTCTGGGTAGAACCCTGAAAGAACAGGATTTATAAATTTAGACTGTGCTGAAGTCTCAAATGTTAAGCAAATAAAAAATAGTAAAAAGCAGTTTCTCATGGTTGGAGATCATTTGGTTAGAAGCTGAAAGATAGAGAATCAAAATTAAAAATGCAACCGATTGCAATAACTATTATTTTTCCTATTTTAGTACTCTATTTTAATAGAAAACTGAGACCTAACCAAATAAGATCATGATAAAAAATTCTTTCCTTTTGTTCATCTTTCTGCTTTTTTCGGCAGCAAACTTATTCGCTCAACCCTATTTAAAAGTTCAGGGGAGTACCAGACAGCTTTACGTGGCAGACAAGCCCTATCTAATTTTGGCTGGTGAACTGGGAAACTCCAGTTCTTCTAATACAAATTACATGAAACCGATATGGGGCAAAGTAAAGAGCTTACACGCCAATACCATTTTGGCACCAGTTTACTGGGAACTGATAGAGCCGGAAGAAGGAAAATTCAATATGGATCTCGTTAATGATTTGATTGTAAATGCCAGGAAGAATGACATGAAGCTCATCTTTTTATGGTTTGGCGCCTGGAAAAATAGCATGTCTTGTTATGCGCCTTATTGGGTAAAAACAGATCAAAAAAGGTTTCCCCGGGCAACCGATAAAAATGGTATTGCACAAGATATATTGAGCCCGTTTTCTGAAAACAGTTTAAACTCGGATGTAAAGGCTTTTGAGGCGTTAATGAGTTTTATAAAAAAGGTGGACAGCAAAGAGCAGACGGTGTTGATGATTCAGGTAGAGAATGAAATAGGGATGTTACCGGAAGCCAGAGACCATAGTCCTCTGGCTGATGTTGCTTTCAAAAAGCCTGTACCCCCTGCTTTATTCGATTACCTCAAAAAGAACAGAACGGCCCTGATGCCTGAGTTTAATTCATTATGGGCAAAAAATGGATCCAAAACCGGGGGGACATGGGAAGAGGTATTTGGGAAAAGCCTGGCCACCGATGAAATTTTTATGGCCTGGTACTATGCTGATTTTATCAATAGGCTTGCGCAGGCAGGGAAGAGAAAATATAACTTACCCATGTATTTAAATGCTGCACTGAACTATAAAAGGGAAGCAAAACCTGGAGAGTACCCCAGTGCAGGACCGTTACCGCATTTAATGGATATTTGGAAGGCTGCGGCAAAAAGTATAGATATGTTATCCCCTGATTTTTATAATCCGGATTTTAAATATTGGAACGACCTCTATGTACGCGGAGGCAACACCTTATTTATTCCCGAGATTAGGTTTGAACAGGGTGTTGGAGCTAAGGCATTTTATGCCATTGGGCATTACGATTCCATGGGGTTTTCGCCTTTCTCCATTGAAAATGGCGATGAAAAAATGAATGCAGATATTTCTGGTGCTTATAAGCTTCTGGAGCAGTTGGCGCCAATTGTTCTTGAACACCAGGGTAAAGGAACAATTAACGGAGTGCTTTTCGATAAAACGAATACCAAACAAGAGCTTCGCTTAGGAGATTATATTTTTTCATTCTCCCACGATTTAAATTTGGGCTGGTCGGCCAAAGCTAAGGATGAGGTCTGGCCAATTACTGGCGGATTAATTATTCAACTTGCTGCCGATGAATTTATCATTGCCGGAACCGGTATTGTAGCCACTTTTAAGCCTTTAAAGGAAAAGTCCAGAGCTGGAATTGCCAGTATAGATGAAGGCGTTTTTGAAGAGGGAAAATGGATGCCAGGTTTAAGGATGAATGGCGACCAAAACCATCAGGGAAGACATTTGAGGATTCCTGAAGGAGATTATAGTATTCAAAAAATTAAACTTTATACCTATCAATAATGAAAATCTGGACATTAGCCGCTATTTTATTACTTAGTAACGCCATTAGCTTTGGACAAATAAAATTACCAAAACTGATCAGTAACGGAATGGTTTTACAGCGAAACGAAACCATTAAAATCTGGGGTTGGTCGGCACCAAACGAGCGGATTTCTTTAAAATTTAATAAAAAACAATACTTAAGTCAGGCTGATAGAAATGGCAGCTGGGTAATACAGCTTCCTCCTCAGAAAGCCGGCGGGCCATATGAAATGATTTTTCAAGCAAGCAATCAGCTTGTACTTAAAGATATTTTATTTGGAGATGTTTTTCTTTGCAGTGGTCAGTCTAATATGGAGTTGCCTATGGGGCGGTTAGCTGATCAATACCGGGATGTAATTGCCAGAAGTGAAAATACTAATATCAGACAGTTTTTGGTGCCAGATGAATATGATTTTAATGTACAACGAAAGGACCTTTCAAATGGTATCTGGCAGTCTGCAAACCCTCAATCGGTTTTAGAGTTCTCTGGGGTAGCGTACTTTTTTGCCTTAGAGATCAATAAAAAGTATCATATTCCGGTCGGGATTATTAATGCCGCATTGGGAGGCTCGCCTGCACAATCCTGGATGAGTGAAAATGCAGTTAAAAATTTTCCAGGTTATTATGCCGAACTTCAAAAGTTTAAGGACGATCGGGAAATAAAAAAGATTGACTCCACCGATCAGGCATTGTCCAGAGCCTGGTACAGAAATTTAAATACCAAAGACGAAGGCCTGAAAAAACATTGGAAAGCGGATGTAGATGATTTAGACTGGAAAGAAATGTCAGTTCCTGGCTATTGGGTAAACAGCACTTTGGGTAAAGCCAATGGTGTAGTTTGGTTTAAAAAGGATGTTAACGTTCCAAAATCCATGACCGGCAAACCTGTGAAATTGATTTTAGGAAGAATTGTGGATGCAGACTCTACATTTGTTAATGGTCAGTTTGTAGGTACAACCAGTTATCAATATCCTCCTCGAAGGTATCTCTTTAATCCAGGTATTTTAAAAGAAGGAAAAAATACAATTACAGTTAGGATCATTAACAATTCTGGAAATGGTGGTTTTGTAATGGACAAGGATTATCAGCTTATTGCGGATCGGGACACCATTGATTTAAAAGGGTCATGGAAATACATATTGGGCGCAAAAACGGAAGCTGCTCCATCGCCGACATTTGTAAGATGGAAACCTTCGGGCTTATACAATGCAATGATTGCCCCATTGAGGGATTATAAAATTAAAGCGGCGCTCTGGTATCAGGGAGAGGCGAATACGGGCAATTCAAAAGAATATTATGACCTGATGCAGGTGCTGGTTAAAGATTGGAGGACTACTTTCGGTATTGGTAAACTTCCTTTCATTTACGTTCAATTGCCTGGATTTATGGGCCTGAAGGCCATGCCTACGGAGAGTAGCTGGGCTGAACTGAGAGAACAACAGCGTAAACTGTTGGCACTTGAAAATACCGCCATGGCGGTAGCTATAGATTTAGGCGAATGGAATGACATTCATCCATTAAATAAACAAGATGTTGGGAAAAGAATAGCCTTACAAGCTGAATCTCTGGTTTACGGTGACCGTAAAATTGTGCCTACTGGTCCTTCGTTTAAATCGGTGACTTTAGATGGCAATAAATTAGTGTTGAGTTTTGCTGATGTAGGAAAAGGACTTGTAGCTAAAGGTGGTACTGAATTGAAATATTTTTCTGTTGCCGGTGCTGATAGAAAATTTGTATGGGCAAAAGCTGAAATTACCGGCAATAAAATTATGGTTTGGAATGCCGCCGTTCCAACACCTTTCTATGTTCGTTATGCCTGGGCAGATAATCCAGAAGGTGCCAATCTCTATAACGGTGAAGGGTTACCAGCCTCTCCGTTTGAGGCTGCGGTTAAATAAAATCTGCTGCAAAAAAAACGGGGGCAGCCAAAACTTTGGAAGCCCCCGTTTTCTTACTAAAAGAACATGGTTATTGACCTTTCAATCCCTTGGCAAAGCCAGAGAAGGCGGGTTTCTTTCCATAGGTAGCGTTAAATAACAATGGCGCATCATTCTGTGCCAGGCTAGTCGTTATCCAACTATCACTATCAGCAACTCCCCATACGGTGATTCCTCCGCGTTGCGCTTCCGGAACATATTTTAAATACGATTTAGCTACATAATTGTACATAGCTGCCTGGAGGTTTTGCAACGCAATTGATGCACCTACATTTCCAGTTTTGTTGGAAGGGTTTAGCCTGATGTCTAGCTCAGAAACCCTTACTTTTAATCCTGTTGCCGCCAGTTTTTGAAACATGTTGTCAATCTGGGTATATGATGTATTGATATTGCAATGCATCTGGGTTCCAACACCTGTTATACCCGTGTTGGCGGCTTTCAGTTCTTTAGCAAGTGTTACAAATGCATCTAACTTAGCTGTGCTTGCTTCCAGGTTATAGTCATTCATGTATAGGTCTGCTGTTGGATCTGAGGCCCTTGCATAGGTAAATGCTTTAGCGGCATAATCCCTGCCCAGATAGTTTTGCCAGACAAAAATGTCGGTTCTACCACTTGGTACTGGCGTATTCGTATTGTTTCTTAATTCTGCCGCATCACTAAATGGCTCATTAATAACATCCCAGGCCGTAATTTTCCCTACGTAGCGACTTACTACCTTTTGAATATGGTTTTTCATGGCGTTATCTACTATAGTAGCTAATGCTCCGCCACTTGGCGGTGCCACGATGGAAGCATCAGTTATGCTCACATCATCCAGATAAAGGGTATTTTGTGTTCCCCCTAAATCAAAAGCCAATTGCATTGCGGTTACGCCTACAGGTACCGCATAATCATATGACACCTTTGCGTAAGAAGTTGTAACCGGCTTACCACCCTGATAGTTTACTGAACCAGCAGTTGTGCCTGAGTAAGGCCTGATTTCAAATTGGACATTTTGCGCTGTTGCTCCTTTGATATAGTAAGAAATGGTATACGTTTTACCAGCGGTAACCGGAATCTGAGCTTTGGTAATCAGCTGGGTATTGTAGTTCTGTCCACCCGCAGGGACATTAACTTGCAGCGCTTTTGCACCCCCGTTAACATTCGTACCGGTACTTACAAATTGGCCAGCTCCGTTTAAGACCGACCATCCGTCTGCGGGTTCTGCTGTAGTTGCAACTGTTGTAGTTTCGAAACCGGGGTTAACTACCAAATTTGTAGGCCCAGAACCACTACCACCACCGCCAATTAAACTATTGTAGTAAGATGCTCTTTGTTGAGAATGCCAAACCAGGGTATGACCGAAGACCTTTATTCCCGCTGTTGTAGCCAGGTTTAAAAAATTGTCTGCTCTGGTAAAATCGTAAGTTCCGTCACTTTTAACAACTGCATCATTTTTGAGCTCGTTGCCAAAAGTAATCCAGCCCGCTTCTCTTTTAACAACTGACCAATAACTGTTATTTGTAGATGACAAGGGATATTCTGCAGCCATTCCTAATGGAAAAGACACTAAGGATTTTAAAACAGCTGTACTGTCCGTGAATTGCAGTTCTGCCAGACTATTAGCCCCGTTATAGATGTCTTTTTTGCAAGAACACATCCCTGCTGCTGTTAACAACAGCAAGCAAGATATAATTAGTTTATTTTTCATTTTAATCTTCTTAATCAATTTATCAATAATAACCAGGGTTTTGATACTTGTTTCTGTTTGGATCTCCAGTTGGATCTACTATACTGAATATCTGGTCTTGCGGTATTGGTCTTAAATTATGAAAGTCCTTGACGTTTGGTGCTCCATCTGGATTATGAGGAGTGCTTGTGCCTTGATTTAGCGTCTTAACTCTTTCTACTAGCTTTTTTCTAACAGCAAGATCCGGCCAGCGCACACTTTCTCCACATAGTTCTCTGCTTCGTTCATCTAGTATAAAATCAAGATTAATCTGCGCTAAAGTAATCGTCATCGCAGCCTTTCGTGTTGCGAGATCTGTTGCAGATATATTGGCACGAAAAGCTGCCCGCTCTCTTAATGTATTGATAAGAGGTACGGCATCAATTGGATGACCATCTTGCAAAGCTGCTTCAGCGGCTATGAGGTATACTTCTGATAGCTTAGCAACGATAAATGGCCTGCCTGAAGCATCTTGAAAGTTGTTGCGGACACTGTCATCATATTTTTTTAAATTTGGATATAACTGGTTGGTCTTATTCTGATTTGACCAAAATTCTGAGGGGCCTAAAATTTTATACTTTTTACCCGCATTTTTTAGTTGTGTAGCTCTGGCATCAGTTGGCGCTAAATAAATAGCTGTGTCCCCGATTGCAAAGCCTACAGTAGCTAATTTTGCTTTAAATGTTTCCAGGTCAGCTCCGGTACGCAATGTAGCTACACGCCACATCGTTCTGAAGCTGGCATCATAACGGCTATCGTTTAATTTATCAGCAAAAATATAGTTGACAAGAAACGAAGTTGGGGCCAATTGGCGTAATGGGCGTCCATACTGTAATGGTCTATCATCTATTAAAGAAACGCCACCTACGGTAGCTGCATTCTGGTAATTGCAATTAAACAAGTTATTGGCAATATTAGCCTTGTTTGCGAATTCCGTTCCCGGACTGGCAACTTCGTTATTCGCATTATTCAATGGCAAACGTTCTATTGAGAATAAAACCTCTCTATTATAATCATTTCCCTGCTTATGGATCTGGCTGTAGTCAGGAAGCAGATCTGTCCCGTACTTTGCTTTATTGTTAATTAACTCCATTGCCGTTTTGTAAGCATTATTAAAGTCGGATGATTCTTTGGCATCAGAATAGGCACGATACAAATACACTTTTGATAACAGATGTAATGCTGCGGACTGAGAAAGTTTGAAAGCTCCTGTGGGTCTAACAACAGGAAGGTTCTGACTCGCAAAAATCAAATCAGTGATCATCGCCTGGTAATCTTTTTTTAATACATCGCTAGTTGGTAGACGATTAAAACCAAAAAAAGCAACGTCTGTGAATACCAAGTCTCCGGAACCAAGGTCTAACGGTACGGCACCGAACTGCTCTACCAGTAAAAGGTAATAATGTGCCCGTAAGTACCTTGCTTCTGCCATGATGACATTCCTTGCCTGGTCGCCCATCGTTACATTAGGCGCAAATTGCAGAATGGCATTACAAAGGTTAATGTTTGAATAGTTCCTATTCCATGGAGTTAAGATTGAACCATTTGTAGGGGGAATTTGGTAGGTTCCCAACTCCAATGTCTGCCCGGAATTTCCCTGGTCACCAAAAGTGAATTCGTCTGTTCCCATATTTGCCAGCAAAACTGCTCCAATGGGTCCATAATCATAACGTAAGCCGGAATATGCAGAATTTATTGCAGATTGTATACCTTCCGCAGTCTTGAAATAGTCGGTAGTAAACACGGTATGTGGATTTTCCTCTAAAGCTTTTTTGCACCCTCCAAACATAATTAGTGCAGAAAATAATATGGCCTTAATAAAATATCTTGTTTTCATTTTCTTGAATTTAATTTGAACCATTAAAAAGTAACGTTTAATCCAGCCAAGAATGCTCTTGTTGGAGGGATGTTTGCGCCAATTGTAAGTGCTCTTGAAGTTATGTTTCCTGGATTCTGGACGCCTTGGTTGCCAGTTCCATTTGGCTCCGGATCTATACCGCCCGCTTTAACATAAGGGGAGTAAAGGATGAAAGGATTTTGCGCTGCTACATAGATTTTAAATTTCTGCGCGCCTAATTTCTTTGCTAAATCACTGCTAAAAGAATAGCCTAGGTTAATGCTTCTTACTTTAATAAAACTTGCGTCAAAGTAACCCAATGTGGTACCGGCATCACTAGTTAAAGGCGAGCTAATCAGTCCGCCCGCTACATTTGGAGATGGAAAGGAGTTTGTAGGATTTGTAGGTGTCCAATAGTCAACTGCGATCTGATTTCTACGTCCATCATTTATAGTCAGGTAGCCTGCTAAAGGTTGATGAACCTGACTAACTAGCGTTCCTCCAAAACGCGCATAAAGAACAAATGAGAAATCGAAACCTTTGAAGCTAAAACGGTTGGTCATTCCGCCTTGTATATCTGCCTGCCCACTTCCTATAACATATTTATCATCCACGGTTAATTTACCATCGCCATTGTGATCCTCTAACTTTAGCTGTCCTGGCACGAAACCATATTTTGCAGCTTCTGCTGCTTCGTCAGTTTGCCAGATACCTAACTTTTTATAATCATAAAGAGCAGATAAAGGCTGACCTATAAATAGCTGAGCATTTACTATTTGTGTTACATTTCCATATAAAGCATCAACCTTATTTCTATTAAAAGAAAAGTTTAAGTCTGTGCTCCAGGAAAAGCCATTTTCAGATTTTATATTTATGCTTGATAATGCAACTTCCAGACCTTTATTGCTTACATTTCCAGCGTTGGTTAGATAAGGCTCACTAACACCGGCAGTGGGAGGTAAAGGGATGTCGAATAAGAGTTTGTCAGTTTTTGCGGTATACCAATCAATACTACCGGTAATTCTATTGCTCAATATGCCAAAATCCAGACCAACATTTGTAGTTTTAGTATATTCCCAATCCAAATTCGGGTCAACTATTTTTGAAACATAATATCCTGTTTGTGAAGAATTTCCGTAATTGTAGCGAACCCCGTTAGATGTTACGCCGCCCAAGGTACTATAGGCTGGCACTGCCTGACTGGCGGTAATACCGTAACCTGCACGTAGCTTTAGGTTGGAAAAAGTTTTTAAGTTTTTCATAAACTCTTCGTCGGTAATACTCCAGCCTAACGAAATTGCAGGATATTGTTTCCATTTATTTCCTACTCCAAGACGGGAAGAACCATCGCTTCTGCCGGTTAAGGTAATCATGTATTTATCGTCGTATACATAATTTGCCCTTAGCATGGCAGCGATTAATGTAGAGGATACTTCACTTCCGCCTAAAACTGCGGTAGGGCCAACAGATGAAAGCCCCAAGTTATAAAATTGGACAAAGTCTGAAGTGATTGAGTCTTTCGTTATTGAAGTACTGTGAAATTGTTGTTTCTCAATTCCAAATAGTCCAGTTACGGATATTCTATGTTTCTCTGCAATGGTCTTTTCATAGGTAAGTAAATTATCTAGGGCATATTTTGTGCCGGTTCCATTGGTTACAGTAGCTGTGTTACCCAAACCAGGTCTAAAATAGCTGTCGGCTCCCCTAAACTGGCCCCCTTCTTCCTGATTGAAGTCTAAACCCACATTTAACCTGTATTTTAACCCGTCATAAATTTCCACTTCGCCAAATAAACTATTAAATGTCCTGAAACGACGTACCCGGTCTACCCATTGATTTTCGTTTGTTTTCAACAGCAGTGGATTGTATGTAGTATTTAAATCATCAAGATTACCCGCTGGTTTTTTGTTGATAGAGCCGTCGGGATTAAGAGGAGATGACAAAGGGCTTAAAGACAATAAAGGGAAAACATTAAGCCCAAATTGTGCACCATTGTTAATACTATAATTGGTAATGTTATTAAATCCGACTTTAATTCGCTTCCCTATTTTAAAATCACCAGTTGCCTTAAAAGAACCACGGCTAAAATCTTGACTGGGTAATACAGAGGTTTGCTTAAAATAACCCCCTCCGAATGAAAATTGACTCTGATCGCTTCCTCCGGATACCGTTATATTATTGTCGGTCATATAGCCGTTTTTATACAATAAATCTTGCCAGTCGGTATTTCTTCCTGAAGCAATACCTTGCTTTTCATCGGCCAAATAATCTTGATTGTAAATAGAGTAGTCTCTTAAAGCCCTGTATTGATCTGCATTGTAAACGTCATATTTTCTGGTAATTTCACTAAAACCATAGTAGCTATTGAGTGATACTCTGGTATCACCGGCAATTCCTCTTTTACTGGTAACTAAGATAACGCCATTTGCTCCTCTTGATCCATAAATCGCGGTGGCAGATGCATCTTTCAAGACATCAATAGTAGCTATATCATCAGGATTTATGTCGTTTAGTCCTCCGCCGTTATCGCTAAATGGGATTCCGTCGAGTACTACCAAAGGGTCGTTTAAGCCATATATTGACCTTTCTCCGCGAATCCTAATTCTAGAATTAGATCCCGGCCTTGTACCTGTAGATTGAACCTCAACACCTGCCAATCTTCCTTGTAAAGCTTGTTGAATATTTGCTACAGGGACATCTTTAATTGCCGAGCCGCTTAAGGAAACAATAGCACCCGTTACATCTTTCCGCTTTTGAGTTCCAAAGCCGATTACAACGACCTCATTAAGGTTCTTAGCATCGGGACTCAGTACTATATTATATAGTGTGGTACCACTTTTAATCTCAATTTCCTGGGATGGATAACCGATGAAGGAAATGATCAGGGTTTTTTCATTCTGCGGGGCAGAGATGGTAAAGTTACCGGCATTGTCGGTTACCGTAGCTTTTCCGGAAATTTTAAGCTTAATACCGGCGCCCGGCAAAGGCATGCCTTTTTCATCCAGTACCTTTCCTTTTAGGATGCTTTGGGCAAAAAGCAAGCTAGGTGCGAGGCCTAAAAGAAGTATCAATAGCGATACACTTCTTAAACAAAATTTTTGTTTGAGTTTTTTCATAAGGGTTTAATTTAATTTACAGTCTACCTGACAGCTTGCTAAATTAACCGCAGCCTATCTTCCTGACACTTAAGGGGGGAAGGCATGCGATATATTTGGTTATGATAAAAGTAGAATAAAAAAATATTAAATGCAACCGATTGCATAAAATATTTTTATTTATTTTTGAAATATGCTTCTCAGTACATTATAAGCCTTATTATTGTAGAATATCGATTGCACTTCTTTAAATACGTTTAATATGAACATGATTCAAACCATGCGCTGGTATGGACCCAATGATATCGTAAGTCTTCAGGACATAAAGCAGGCAGGCTGCTCTGGAGTTGTAACCGCACTTCACCAAATTCCAGTTGGAGAAGTTTGGACTCTCGACAAAATTCTGGTTAGAAAGGCGGAAGTTGAAAAATACAATATGAAATGGGAAGTGGTAGAAAGTTTACCCGTTCATGAAGACATCAAAAAGCGAAATGGAAACTACGCCTTATATATAGATAACTATAAAACCAGCCTGATTAATCTCGCAAAGTGTGGCATTTATGTTGTGACTTATAATTTTATGCCCGTGCTGGATTGGATGCGGACCGATTTAATGTTTAAAACAGATACAGGAGCCTTGGCTTTACGTTTTGAAAAAGCTGCCTTTATCGCATTTGATCTTTTTATGCTTAAAAGACCTGATGCAGAGAAGGATTATAGCGATGTGGAAATCTCCAAAGCAAGAAAACTCTTTGCTACACTAAGCGGAACTGCTAAGGAGAAGCTACTAAGCTCTTGCTTACAGGCCCTACCAGGTAGCACAACACATTTTACTACAGAAATGGTGTTGGCCTTACTTGAAGGCTATAAAGAGATAACGCCAGAAGTACTAAGGGCTAATCTGATTCTTTTTTTATCTGAAATTACCCCGACTGCAGATGCTTATGCTATACAGCTGGCTATTCACCCAGATGATCCCCCTTATCCTATTTTGGGTCTCCCCAGGATTATGAGTACTGAGACCGATGTACAAGCGATATTTGACGCTGTTCCTGCCAAGTCTAACGGACTTTGTTTTTGTAGTGGTTCTTTTGGTGCAAGACCAGACAATGACCTTCCCGGGATGCTTCAAAGGTTGGGGTCCAAAGTTTATTTTCTCCACTTGCGTAGTACTAAACGTGACGAAGAAGGTAATTTTTATGAGGCCAACCATTTGGAAGGCGACGCCAATATGTACGAAGTGGTGAAGGAGGTAGTTGCCTTGATGAAGAATGAGCAGAGGTCTATACCTATGCGGCCTGACCATGGACATCAGATGCTGGATGACCTCTCGAAAAATCCATATCCGGGTTATTCCGCAATTGGCAGGTTAAAAGGTTTAGCAGAACTTCGGGGATTGGAAATGGGGATTAGAAATAGCCTTTTTAGACTTTAATGATGATCTTCTTTTTGTACATGAACCAAAGGATAATCAAAAAGAACAATACAAAAACGATTGCCCAGGCTAAAGAAGCATTTAGGGGAGAGAAGTAAGGTTCAAAGAAAGACTGGTATAGCCAGGTATGGAAGCCAGTCTTGCCGCCATCAGGGGTGTTCATTTGAATAAGGTTCAGTGTTCGCGGAAGCATAGCTGAGGCAACGAATACGAAAATTGCGTTAACGCCATAAACCACAAATGCGGTAGTAAAACTCTGGTATTTTTGGACATCAATCATCCAATAACACAAAGAAAGAATAAGTGTGGCGATACCTCCTGCATATAAAACGTAAGAGCTTGTCCATAACGCCTTGTTGATTGGGAACTGAAGTCCCCAGGTTAACCCAAGAAAAACCGACAGCGTGCCAATAGAAAATAACCATGCAATTTTGGTTGCAGGCTCAACATCCCTGCGTTTCAAATAAATTCCGACCAATACGCCGAATAAACCAGTAGCTATGGCTGGAATTGTTCCCAAAATACCTTCAGGATCCCATGTTTTGGAGCTTTTCCATAAATGGGCTTCTGAAAGCAGCGTGCGGTCTAACCAGGCACCTAAGTTGGTTTCCTTTTCTAAATTTGGAAAACCCGTTCCCGGAACGGGAACAAAAGTTAGGAGCGCCCAATAGATAAGCAGACAAGCTAACATCATGCTCAAAATACTTTTGGGTGTGCCTTTGATGAAGATGACCGAGCAGATGAAAAATACGACTGCAATACGTTGTAAAACCCCGGGAATTCTTACTGTTTTAAGGGCTTCTATTGGATCTGTAAATAATTCTAAGCTTAATATTTTTCCATATAGTGCTAAGAATAAGCCAAGGCCAAACAAAATTAAGGCGCGTTTAAGCGCCTTAATGATGAGATGGCTATGTTGTGAAGGATCTTTCTTCTTACTGCCCATTGCGTAAGCAATAGATACACCGACAATAAATAAAAAAGAAGGGAATACAAGGTCTGTTGGTGTGCAGCCGTTCCAGCTGGCATGCTCAAGTGGTGCATAAATGTTGCCCCAGTCGCCCGGGTTATTCACCAATACCATACCTGCTACCGTAGCTCCCCTAAAAAAGTCGAGAGACAATAAACGTGTGCGTTTCTTTGTTGTCAGACCTTGCTGCATTTTGCTAAAATTTAAACCTTACAAAGGCTTCCATGGCTTCGTAGTCTGCCAGTCCCAGGTCGTCATACGATTTTGCTGTTTCCCTGTTCCTGTCTTCTGCTCTTTTATAGAATTCTCTGGCATCATCACCAGGGAAAACAGCACGGTCTTTTTGCGACTGGTGTTTAAAGATGGCAAATTTCTTTTTCTCTACTTCCTGTGGGCTCAATGGGACTGCCATTTCAATTTCGTGGGTTTCAAATTCTTTCCATGCACCGCGGTACATCCATACCCAGCAATCCTTAACCCAGCTTTCTGTCTTAGAAAGTCGTTGTAATGCTTCAATGATGATGTTAAAACACACCAGGTGGGTACCATGTGGATCTTCAAAATCTCCAGCAGCAAAAACCTGCTCTGGTTTAATTTTTTGCAGCAGTTCCATGGTTAATTCAACATCAGTGTTGGTAACCGGATTTTTCTGGCTCTTTCCGCTTTCATAAAATGGAAGTTCCATGAAGTGGATGTGGTCATCTTCCAAACCGCAAAAACGTGCGCCGGCAATAGCTTCACCTTTTCTGATTAATCCTTTTACCGTTTGAATTTCTGGTGTGTCTACCTGATTTGGTTGTTTTTTCTCAATAAATGTACGCATGTTCTGGTACATTGTTTTGAGCTCGGGCTTGTCTATGCCCATTTTATCAGCAAAGTCAATGCTAAACTCCATAAAGCGAAGCGCATCATCATCCCATACTGCGGTATTTCCAGATACCTGATAAGCTACATGCACATCGTGCTGCTGGTCTACCAGACGGATAAAAGTGCCCCCCATAGAAATTACGTCATCATCAGGATGAGGTGAGAAGATGATGACACGTTTTTTAGCAGGCTCGGCACGTTCCGGACGTTGTGAATCGTCTGCGTTCGGTTTGCCTCCAGGCCAGCCGGTTATGGTGTGTTGAAGTTTGTTAAAAATATGGATGTTGATGTTGTATACCGGGCCTTTTTCCAGCGCCAGTTGTGCCATCCCGTTGTTGTTGAAGTCATCTTCAGTCAATTTAAGCACCGGTTTTTTCAGGGTATTGGCCAGCCAAATCACCGCTTTTCTGCTTAGTACCTCATCCCAGATACAATCTTTAACTAACCACGGGGTGTCAAATCTGGTTAAAAGAGAAGCTGCATCTTTATCTAAAATGAATTCTACATTTTCAGACAGTTGCAGATAAGTAGCCGGTACTTCGCTTGAAATTTCACCTTCTACCGCTTTTTTAAGGATAGAGGCCTTTTTCTGGCTCCAGGCCATCAGGATAATTTCCCTGGCTTTGAAGATAGTTCCGATACCCATGGTAATTGCTTTTGTAGGTACAAAAGATTTACCACCGAAATCCCTTGCCGCATCACGACGGGTAAGGTCATCCAGGGTTACCAAACGGGTGCCGGAGTTAGGCGCCGATCCCGGCTCGTTAAAACCAATATGTCCGGTACGTCCTATACCCAGAATCTGAATATCGAGACCGCCAAGGTCACCTATTTTCTTTTCGTAGGCAAGGCAGAATGCTGGAATTTCTTCCAGACTTAATGTTCCGTCAGGGATATTGACATTGCTTTTGTCAATATCAATGTGGTCAAATAGATTGTCGTTCATGAATGATACATAACTCTGCGCAGCATCTGGCTGCATAGGGTAATACTCATCCAGGTTAAAGGTGATTACATTTTTAAAACTTAGTCCTTCTTCTTTATGAAGACGAACAAGTTCAGCATAAACAGAAATTGGTGTAGCTCCTGTTGCTAGCCCCAAAACAGCATTTTCATTTTTAGCTTGTTTTTGTTTAATGAGGTTTGCGATGCGATTTGCCACATTTAGTGAGGCCGCCCCCGGTGTTTCGAATACAGAAACGGGCAGTTTTTCAAAGCGCGTTTCTTCCAAAAGATTTAATCTTGCCATTTAGTTTTCTTAAAGGTTGGTACGGAGCAGTAAATATAGGGACTCTGTAGACTTTAACAAACTTAATCGGCAAATAGAGAGAAATGGGCGTAAAGCGTTGACAAACCTAAGTTGCCTTAGGATTACATAGCGGGTATTTTAATATTCCCCAGATACTGGCTGTTAGAAATTTCTTTTCTATCGTCGGATATAAAAGCGATGTAAGTTTCAAAATTCCTTTCCTTCGAGAACCGTTTAAGCTCCAAAAGTTGTTGTCCGTCACTTCTTCTGGCACCGCTTGGCAGAAAATAAGCAGAATCCTGACTTGTATAAGCCAATACAATTACCTGGTCCCGTTTCCTGTTGTATTCAAGTTTGTCGTCAATGTCCCAGCTAAACAGCAGGCCTTTTTCAGAAACTTCAACTTTAGGGTTAAGCGCTTCCATTAAATCACCTTGTGCAATACGAACTTTAGAAAAATCGATGCTGATATTTGGATATTCTCCCTGTGTAGCATTTTTTTTCAGGTAGGAAGTAGCGGCATTGTAAGCGTAATCTTTTTGTGTAAATTTCAAAGATTTAAAAGTTACGTCAATTAGTCCTTTAATTGGTCTAAGAAGTTTGGCTGTCAAACTTGTTCGCATTCTGTTGGCGAGCTGTGCATCAGTAGGTGGATGGTTGTTTTTTCCAATAGTACGAACAACATTTACGTCATTTAACATGTAAGAAACAGTGTTGGCAATCTTGCCTGAGGTTTCTCCTAAAATTCCATTTTTTAATATCCCCATATTTTAATTTTTTTAGTAAGTGTGCAATATACTAAGTATACCAGAGACTTATACTAGCCAAAGCCTCATGTAACAAGGATTTGACAAAGGTATGAAAGGGGGTTGGTAAGCATAATAGGTATACTAACCCCTTGTCAACCCCTTACCAACCCCTTGCCAACCCCTTGTTAGTTCAGGTTCTGTTTAAGTTGAAAACAATTAATGGTTTTTAGACGGAAAAGATTTTGGAGGCCAGTTTGGAGCAGGTAAAGATAAGCTTTGTTTGGATTTCCGGTACACCCAGAAATTTAAATACTTATCCTGCTTTGAACTCTGTTTTTTATTTGTAAATATTATTTGTACATTTGCGCTGTAATATAGGGAAAGAGGGGGCAGATGTCCCCTCTTTTCTGTTTACCGAAATTTGTTATGCAGGTAGAAAAGAGAGTTAAAGAACTGGTTGAAGAAAAGATTGCAGACAGGCCAGAGTTGTTTTTAGTGGAGGTTAAGATGCTTCCTAATAACAAGCTAATCATTCATGTAGATGGCGATCAGGGCATAAACATCCAGGATTGTGCAGACATCAGCCGGCATGTTGGATTTCATCTGGAAGAAGAGAACGTAGTTGCTGTAGCTTATAACCTGGAGGTTTCTTCTCCTGGAGTAGGCGAGCCGCTAAAACTAAAACGCCAGTATGAAAAGAATATTGGCCGGGATTTGAGTGTGAAACTGGATGGTGGTGATAAAAAAGAAGGTGAATTGCTTTCAGTAACCGAGAATGGAATCCTGATTGCAGAAAAAGTGAAAGAAAAAGGTAAAAAGGCACAACTGGTAGAAACAGGGATTGACTTTAGTAAGATAACAGAAACAAAGGTTTTAATTTCATTTAAATAAAAATGAGCAATATTAATTTAATCGATTCATTTCAGGAATTCAAAGAATTCAAGAATATCGACCGCCCTACAGTGATTAGTGTGCTGGAAGAGGTATTTCGCAGTATGTTGCGGAAAAAATATGGTACCGATGAGAATTGTGACGTCATTGTAAACCCAGACAATGGGGATTTGGAGATCTGGCGTACCAGAAAGGTGATGGAGGATGGTTTTTCAGAAGATGATGATCTTGAGATTGAACTTGCGGAAGTGCAGAAGATTGATCCGGATATGGAAGTTGGTGACGACTATATAGAACAGATCACACTGGAGAGCTTTGGCCGTAGGGCAATTCTTGCTGCCCGTCAGACTTTAGTGTCTAAAGTATTAGAACTGGAGAAAGACGAGATCTTTAAAAAATATAAAGACCGCGTGGGTGAAATGGTTACTGGTGAAGTTTACCAGGTTTGGAAAAAAGAAACTTTAGTACTGGATGATGAAGGTAATGAGTTGATGATGCCTAAATCAGAACAAATCCCGGCAGATTTCTTTAAAAAAGGAGATACTGTTCGTGCGGTAATTTCTAAAGTAGACATGGTAAATGCGACACCGAAAATTATCATTTCCAGAATTGCACCAGAATTTTTACAACGTTTGTTTGAAATTGAAGTTCCGGAGATTTTCGACGGTTTAATTACCATCAAGAAAATTGTACGTGAACCAGGCGAACGTGCCAAGGTTGCCGTTGAATCTTATGATGACAGGATCGATCCGGTAGGTGCCTGCGTTGGTATGAAAGGTTCAAGGATTCATGGTATTGTACGTGAGTTGAAAAATGAAAACATTGACGTAATTAACTTTACTCAAAATGTTTCCTTATATATCACCAGGGCTTTAAGTCCGGCAAAAATTACGTCCATTAAACTGGATGACGAAACTAAACATGCTGCTGTTTACCTTAAACCAGACCAGGTTTCCCTGGCGATTGGACGTGGTGGACACAACATCAAACTGGCTGGTAAATTGACTGGCTATGAAATTGATGTATACCGCGAAGCGGGTGAAGAAGATGAGGATGTAGATATTGAAGAATTCTCAGATGAAATTGACAGCTGGATTATTGATGAACTGAAAGCGATTGGCTGTGATACAGCGAAAAGTGTTTTGGGATTGTCAATTGATGAGCTGGTAAAACGTACTGACCTCGAAGAGGAGACAATTAAAGAAGTTGTAAGTATTTTAAAATCGGAATTTGAATAAATACATTCTTGAATTAAGCTAGTCTGAACGTTTTCTTAAAGGAAATGTTCAGGCATGCTAGTGAAAAACAAGAATAAACGTTACTTTTGTATAAAGAATTAGAAAATAATAGGATATCAATGTCAGACGACAAACCAATAATTTTATTTAAAGCAGTTAAGGAACTTAACGTCGGGATAGCTACGGCCGTTGAGTTTCTGGGTAAGAAAGGCTTTTCTGTTGAAAATAAACCCACTACTAAACTCTCCAGAGATATGTATGATGCATTATTGAAAGAGTTTCAGGGCGATAAGATCGTAAAAGAAGAAGCCAATCAAATTGTTATAGGTAAAATTCGTCGTGATGAGCCTGAAGTTACCGAGAGGGTTGCAGAGGCGCCAAAAAGAGACGTTGAATTTGAAAATGAGGGGGTTTTAATTAAGAACCTGAATGCTTACACACCTCCGGTTTCTACACCGAAAGTTGAAACTCCTGTGGTTAAGGCAGAGCCTGTGGCTCCTGCTCCAGCACCTGAAGTTGAGCCAAATAAGGCTCCTGAACCTGTTGCAACACCAGTTGTGCCTGCTGCAGTTTCAACTGAAAAAACTTCAGAAGAAAGCGGATTGCCTGGTGTGAAAATAGTTGGTAAGATTGATCTTAGCAATTTGAATTCAAAAACCCGTCCGGTTAAAAAAGAAGATGCTCCTGTAGAACAGGCTAAAATAGAAACTCCAGTAGTTGCTCCTGAAGCGCCAAAACCAAATCCGGTGGCGGAAGTTAAGGAAGTTGAAAAGACTGTAGCTCCTGTAGTGGAACCACAGTCTAAATTAGAAGTTAACGTGGAAGAAAAAGCCACCGCCCCTGCTGCACCAGTTGCAAATGAAACGCCAGTTGCAGAACCTGAACAGCCGAAAGTTGAAAAACCTGAAGAGGTTGAGGTGATTAAAGCACGTTCGGTGAAATTGTCTGGTCCAAATATCATTGGTAAAATTGTTTTACCTGTGGCACATGACCGCAAATCTCAACCTATAGCCTCTTCTGCCGACAGCAATGACGCGAAGAGAAAACGCAAGCGTAAAAAAACGCCGGGAGAACAAGGACAAGGTGGACAAGGACAAAACCATGGTCAGCAACAAGGACAAAGACCGCAAGGTCAGGGTACTGGTGCGCAACCCAATGCAGCTAAACCTGCTACGCCACCTACTTTTACCAACCGTCCGGATTTTAGAAACAATACGAACAATACAGCCAACAGGCCTAATTTTAGAAATGCTAAACCTGGAGCACCAGGCAGTGGCGGTTCTAAAGAGGAGCCTACGGAAAAAGAAATACAGGACCAGATCAAAGCTACGCTTGCACGTTTAAGCGGCGCAGGTAAATCTGGTAAGTTTGCACAGCGTGCTAAATTACGCCGTGGAAAACGTGATGATGTTGCATTGTCTGCGGAAGAAGCTGCAATGGATCTTGAAGCACAATCAAAAGTTTTAAAGGTTACGGAATTTGTAACGGCAAACGAACTGGCTACCATGATGGATGTACCTGTTACCAAAATTATTGGTACCTGTATGAGCCTTGGTATGTTTGTATCCATTAACCAACGTCTGGATGCAGAAACCCTGACTATTGTTGCCGATGAATTTGGTTACGAAATTCAATTCGTTAAACCGGATGATGAAAGCGACAGCATTATAGAAGAGGTAGATGCAGAAGAGGATTTGGTATCAAGAGCTCCTGTTGTAACCATCATGGGGCACGTAGATCATGGTAAAACATCTTTGCTGGATTATATCCGTAAAGCAAATGTTGTGGCTGGTGAGGCTGGTGGTATTACCCAGCACATTGGTGCTTATATGGTAACCACGTCAACAGGTAAAAAGGTTACTTTCCTGGATACGCCGGGTCACGAGGCTTTTACGGCCATGCGTGCACGTGGTGCCAAGGTAGCCGATATTGCCATTATCGTGGTTGCGGCGGATGATGCGGTGATGCCTCAAACTAAGGAAGCAATCAGTCATGCGCAGGCTGCTGGTGTTCCATTGGTATTTGCCTTCACTAAAATTGATAAACCAGGGGCTAATTCGGATAAGATCCGCGAGCAGCTTTCCATCATGAACATTCTTGTTGAGGACTGGGGCGGTAGCTTCCAATCGCAGGAAATTTCAGGTAAAAGCGGTCTGAACGTAGATTTGTTATTAGAGAAAGTTTTACTGGAAGCAGAATTGCTGGATTTAAAAGCCAATCCGGACAAACGTGCTACAGGTAGTGTAATTGAAGCAACATTGGATAAAGGACGTGGTATTGTAACTACAGTTCTTGTACAAGGCGGTACGCTTAAAGTTGGAGATCCAATTTTAGCAGGAAGCTATAGCGGTCGTGTTAAAGCATTGTTTAACGAACGTGGTCAAAAAGTTGATAAAGCAGGTCCATCGGTACCGGTACAGGTATTGGGTATGCAAGGCGCACCTACTGCAGGTGACAGATTCAACGCCATGGAAAGTGAAGTTGAAGCCAGAGAGATTGCCAACAAACGTTTACAATTGATGCGTGAACAGGGTCTGAGAACTCAGAAACACATTACTTTGGATGAGATTGGCCGTCGTTTGGCTATTGGTAACTTTAAAGAGCTGAACCTGATTGTTAAGGGTGATGTGGATGGTTCAATTGAAGCACTATCTGACTCCTTACTTAAACTTTCTACTCCTGAAATCCAGATCAACATTATTGGTAAAGCAGTGGGTCAGATCTCAGAGTCTGATGTATTACTTGCTTCGGCCTCAGATGCGATCATCATTGGTTTCCAGGTACGTCCTTCGCCGGGTGCCAGAAAGCTTGCTGAAGCGGAGCAAATTGACATTCGTTTGTATTCCATCATTTATGATGCAATCAACGAGATCAAAGCTGCGATGGAAGGTATGCTTGCGCCAGAGTTTGAAGAGAAAATCACGGCTAACGTGGAAATCAGGGATACCTTTAAAATCACCAAGGTGGGTACAATTGCCGGCTGTATGGTGTTAGATGGTACAATTACCCGTAATAGCAAAATCCGTATCGTAAGAGATGGTGTGGTTGTTTATACAGGTGAACTGGCTTCATTGAAACGTTATAAAGATGATGTGAAAGAAGTATCCAGAGGTTATGAATGCGGATTGAACATTCACAATTTCAATAACATTGAAGTTGGTGATATCGTTGAAGCATACGAACAAGTGGAAGTGAAAAGAAAACTGTAAAAGTTTAACATATTTATTGAAGCGCGATAGACTACGGTTTATCGCGCTTTTTTTATGTGTATAATATTATTGAGCCGCATTTGATATTTATATACAACCTCATATTCATTCTGCATGCCGTTTGTGATTCACAAATACATATATAACGATATGATTTATTTCATGGAATGGGTTAATAATGCTATGGTGCTGCCGATACATATACAGTCCTGCTGTTTTAAATACATATAATTTTAAACCGGCACAAAGCACTATACAGGGAACTTCAGGTTATATCGTCGGGGCGCCTCTACTTTAATAGTGATATTCTAATACTACAAAAACAAACTTTAACATATTTTAATAAAAAGAGCGGTCGTAAACCGCTCTTTTTTTATGACTTTTGCTTTTTATCAATTTTATGAATCCTGAACCTATTAGTGTTGCCCTAAAACCGGAGAAAAAGAATTTTGATTTTGTAGATACCATTAGATGTATATCTATGATGGGTATAGTGTATGAGCATTGTGTTGTAATAGGTGAGGATAACTATTCCAATTTTTATTCTACAATGTTTCAAGCATCTGCGATACAATTTTTTAAATTCGCAACGATTGCCTTTTTTATAATTGGAGGCTTTTTGATCAATCATAAATTTACTGAATATACACCCGGCGAGTACATAAAGAATAGATTCAAAAGTACCATTGGCCCTTGGTTTTTCTGGTTGAATGCATTTGTTTTAGTAGATGTTATTAGCTTCCTGTATAAAAAATTTTTTCTTTACAAAGGTGATTATGAACCTTCAAAAAGCATTTTAAACTATATTATTGAACGGTATGTAGATGTTATGTTTTTTACCAGCTTTTGGTTCATCTTAAATTTTTTAATTTGCATCTGTATACTTCTGTTGTTCAAAAAGTACCTGTATAACCTCTATTTTGGAATAACGCTGCTTGTAATATCTCTATTTTATAGTGTAAACCTTTACCACGGATGGATAATGACGCCTCACAATACAGCACTATTTGGATTTATATTTTATTTATGGTTAGGTGTTATTATGAATAAACATTATACTGATTTGAAGTTGTTTATACAGAAAACAAATTTTTGGTATTTCATTGTTATTACTGTTGTATTCTTTTTGCTGGCCGATTTTGAAATTGTTCATCTTAAGAATTTAGGAAATAAGGACGCATTTAATACACTTCGTATCACAAATATATTATACTCTTTAAGTTTCTTTCTACTGTTGCTAAAAATTGGTTCCATTTCTGCACTAAATAAATGGATCGCGCCAAGGAAAACTACCTTCGGTGTTTATTTAACACACCAAATTATAATTACGCTTTTGCTAGTGGAAATTTTAAGGCCATTTAAAATTCACATGGAAGAATTAACGCTTTTAGGTGGTGCGCTTCTTGGTATTCTGAGGTTTGTTATTACCTACTTTGTAGCCATGGTGGTGGTTCTACTCATTGCGAGAACAAAGTTTAAATGGTCTATAGGAATTTTCAATAACAAAAGCATTAAACAGTCACGGTAATCTGTATTTGATCAAAAATGGATATATTTGCTTTGATGGTTATTTCTCTACATATATTAATCGAAATATGAACGTTTCATTACTAGCCGGGTTAAAAAATAACTTAGAATACAGTAAAAACTTTTATCATAGTACCAGAGCTATATATAAAGAAGTTGAAATAGTTTTTGTTAGTTATAATAGCAATGATGGTACAAATGAATGGTTAGATTCATTGAGAGATTCTAATGTAATTTGTTTTTATTCAGATGAAGAGAAAACATTATCGGACACATTTAATAAATGTACGGAATTAGCTACGAAAGAGATAGCCATATTTGTGCACAACGACATGGTGCTAGCTCCAGGATTTATAGAAAATATTGAAAAACATTGTACGGATAGAAGTGTAGTGTGCTATACGACAGTGGAACCATCTATATTTGCAAAGGATGAAAGACCTGGTAAAGTAATTAAAGATCTGGGGAATGATTTGTCTTCTTTTGATATTGCCTCCTTTTATAACTTTGCAAAAGATTATGTCATAGAGCATGCAGGAGCTTACGATGATAGACATGGTGGGACTTTCTTTTTAGGAGTTAGACGGTCAATTCTGGTTGCGATAGGCGGCCTTGATCCAATTTTTAAACCCATGTTTCGTGAAGACGATGATTTGTTATTGAGACTTAAGTTATATGGCATGACCGTGATCACTAGTTTTGATGCAGTATGTTATCACTTTGTCAGTAAAACGTCGCGCTTTTCAGAGGAGTATAAAAATAAAACAGAGAGAATTGAGTTAAATTCCGACAGAAATTTTATTAGAAAATGGGGTTTTAGTGCGTTTTCTTCCGTAAAAAAAAGATATAACATTGGTCTAGTTCTTAGGCATGGTACTGATGATCTTCTGTTGAAGCTAGAGCCTTGGTTTACATCAGTTTATACTGATTTCTCTTCAAATAATTATATTCTTGAAGAACAAGAATTAACATCCGTTAATCTTAAAGATAAGATCAAGCCATATCACCATGCGAAGACTAATGATGTTCTCGTTTATATAGATGGTCTTAAATTTACAAAACGTGCTTATGATAAAATTAAGATGTTGCCTGAGCTTATAGATCATCAACTTCACCATAAAACTATTTCATTTTTTGACAGGTTGATAGGTAAAAATGAAAGAAAGATTAGGTGGAAAATGATTAAAATAGATATCTTAAATGATCAATCATATGAGGGCGAACTTATAAATAACTCAAGAAGGTTGATATAGTCGCGTGGTTTTATGAATTGATCAGGACAGATTTTCATAAAATGAATTTTGTTTTTCCTGTCTTCGAATATCTTTTATGTGTATCAGACAGAATGTTTCATCATCAGAGGGCAGTTCTGTGATGCATTGGTATCCGGTAAAGACTTCGTGAACTTTATTTATCCATTTTATTCCAGCCTTTAACTTTACGATGCGGGGTTGGTAGTCAGGAAAGTTAATATAGTTTTTATCGTTTATGTTCCAATTCCACCGTTTGACATGTGCATCTGTATAACCGTTAACGACATTAACTCTAGGCACCAAAAAACAGTCGCTCTTCTTATTTTTCTTAAGCACAGGTTTAATCTTTTTTATTAAAGTAGCCTGAGGGACTTCATCCGCATCGATCTGGAATAGAAAGTCTCCTTTGGCTAACTTAAAAAAATTGTTTTTGAAAGTAGCAAAATCGCCATTTAGCTTGGTCTCAATTATGTTAATGTTTTTTCTGTGATTGTTTAGTACAGCAGATACAGACTCGTTTCTATGAGTAACGTCTTGTAAAACAATAATTTCATCCCTTTTGTCAATTATTGGGATAAGAGTAGAAAGCAAAAGTTCTATTTCTTTTGCTTCATTACAAACTGTGATACCGTAAGATATAGAAATTCTTTTGAAGAGGCTGAACATTCGTTTTGTGTTTGAATTACTGAGTTTGGTAAAGTTAATGGTAATAATTTAATAATATTTGCTTTGATTGTTAAGTTTAGGTAAGATATTCAGATTAATAAATAGAGGGGTGATGCTATAGGTTTGATTTGAATTTTATCATCTTGAATATATTTTATTAGTTAGAATTATAACTGTATTTTTGGCGTCTTAGTGTATTTTAAATGTAACTTGTTTTTGACTCATTTGAGCTAAAAAAAACTAAACTAGATCGTAAAAGTGGATAATAAGATAATTAAGGTGTTGGTGGTTGGTGACGTGATGATTGATCATTACATCTATGGAAGTTGTAATAGGATATCCCCGGAAGCACCAGTTCAGGTTGTTGAAGTTGGAAGGGAAGAATATACACTTGGAGGTGCCGGCAATGTTTTAAAAAATCTAGTTGCTTTTAATTGTAAAGTTGATCTTATTTCGGTTGTAGGAAATGATGAACAGGGGAAATTGGTTTTGCAACATCTATCTGATCTTGGTGTAGCGGGTGATGGACTGATATCAGATGATACCAGATGTACTACTGTTAAGTCTCGGGTTCTTGCTTCTAATCACCATCTCATACGATTGGATAGGGAGAACATAACCGCCATCGAAAAATCGATAGAAGATAATGTTCTCGAAATTTTCAAAAATAAGATAGGTGACTTCGACATTGTGCTTGTATCGGATTATAATAAAGGTTTGTTAACTAAAAATTTGTTGCTAGAATTATTCGCAATTAGCAAAGCCCATGGTAAAACGACGTTGGTGGACCCTAAAGGTTTGGATTTTGCAAAATATAATGGAGTTAATGTTATTAAACCTAACAAAAAGGAAGCAGCATTGGCGACCGGCATATCTATTAAGGATGAGGAAAGCCTTACTGCTGCTTGCGCAGCCTTAAAGGACATTACAAATTGCGATGAAGTAATTGTTACGCTGTCAGAAGATGGTATTGCCTACTATGTCGGTAACCAACTTACGTTGATACCTACTAAAGCGCTTGATGTAATAGATGTGACCGGCGCTGGAGATACTGTTTTGGCTTCTCTGGGTGTATCATTAGCCGCTGGCAAATCTTTGCATAGTGCGTGTGATTTTGCGAATCATGCTGCAGCTATTGTGGTTAGTAAGGTAGGTAGTGCTGTGGCCACTTATGATGAAATTAATAACAAATTTTTTGATTGTAACTAGAATGACAAATCAGATTAAGGCTATTTTTAAGGAGCATATGGAAGTTGCAAATGCTTCGACGAATGGTATTTCCGAGGATATCTCGACAGCCTGCTCAATTATCGTAGATTGTTTAAAACAGGGAAATAAAGTATTATTATTTGGCAATGGTGGCAGTGCTGGTGATGCGCAGCATATTGCAGCCGAGTTTGTAGGCCGTTTTGTAAAGGAACGTCGGTCGCTACCGGCAATTGCATTAACAACGGATACATCTGCCATTACAGCTATTGGGAATGACTACGGCTTTGAGCACATCTTTAAACGGCAGGTGGAAGGACTTGCTGTTGGCGGAGATGTTTTAATTGGTATTTCTACAAGTGGTAATAGCGCGAACGTTATTAAGGCTTTAGCATATGGAGCACAATTGGGTTGTAAAACAATTGGTTTGACTGGCCGAGATGGCGGAAAAATGAATGACTGTTGTGATTTGAATATCGTTGTCCCATCCGATGTTACTGCCAGGATCCAGGAAATGCACATTCTTATCGGGCACATGATTTGTAGTGTTGTAGATGATTCTTATGAATAAGGTATGATAGATAGTTTAGAGGAACTCGCAATATCAAAAATTTTGCACCAGGACAACCTTAAGCAAACCATTGCAAAATGGAAAGCAGAAGGACAAAAAATTGTTTTTACAAATGGGTGTTTTGATCTTTTGCACATTGGCCATATCAGTTATTTACTTAAGGCTGCCTCACTTGGCGACAAGCTTGTGATTGGATTAAACTCTGATGCTTCTGTAAAGCGTTTAAAGGGGCCGTCAAGGCCAATAAATCTGGAAGCTAACAGAGCATTGATATTGGCTGCCATGTTCTTTGTAGACGCTGTAATTCAGTTTGAAGAGGATACTCCTTTGACGCTGATAACTAATGTTTTGCCAGATGTTCTTGTAAAAGGAGGTGATTACGTTATTGAAAATATCGTAGGTGCTGCCGAAGTTCAAGCCAATGGAGGAGATGTTAGGGTAGTCAGTTTTATAGATGGACATTCCTCTACCGCACTAATTGAAAAGATTTCGTCTGGTAATTAGCTGCGATGGCGCTGGTTTAAATTTTCTACATGCCACTCAAAATGCTCTTGTAATAGAAAGTCAAAGCCATTATCACCATCTGGAATCACATTTGGTGCTTCAAAACTGGTTTCTAGGATTCTAGGCACTTTTAGTGCTTCAGCAATCGAAAATGGAAAGGATTGGTTTCCTATAAAAAAAGCGGCACCAGCAATGATTTCTGCCATCTGCAGGAAATTTGAAACTTCAACAAACTCAATTTTTGGGATGCATTGAACAATTTCTTCGTATTCTGATTTAACACCTATAAAGCACAAGTTTTTATATTTATTAAGGAAATTATAATCGATGTGTGGGTTCCGGTACCGCTGGCTACGTGCAATTACAATTTTATCTGAAAAGTTTTGACTAGGCGTAGCTTTTAACCACGGAGTAGCTACCTCAGGCAAAATACCTGTTGTATAATTGTACCATCTGATGATATTACCTTTATCGAGGAGGAGGGGCAATTCTCTAAAAAGGTCCAACTTGATATCAATTTCTTCACTTTGATAAGGGAGGCAGGAATTTATATATTCCAACTGATCAATCAGAGGCGTCAGCATATTTGCCATTTGAAGATTTAAGGTTACATTGCCCAAAGGATGTGTGTACATAGGATCTAATCCATGGGGCTGATCTAGCAATAAGTAAAGATTAATTGGTACACCTGTAAGTTTATAGATTGCTTTTAAAGTAGGCAAGGCATATATAATATCTCCAGCATTACCAGCATGAATGAAGTTTATCTTGCCTTTGACTTTGGCGAGCGCCTTAATTTTATCTGGATTGGTAATAGTTTTTTGAGCTAATACAGCATTCAGTTTAATAGTTCTATTAAGGTCGATTTTATAGTATATAACCTGTCTTTTATATTTAATGTACTTAGCCTTGTCGGTGATTTTAAGGTATAGTTTGCTAATTTTGTTAAGTGGTCTAAATGGCATTTCCATATATTTGAGTGTTAATTGTTTGCAATTTGTTCTACTAAGGATTCAAAATGGTCTTGAAATAATACATCATATCCGCCAGGGCCTTCAGGTACAACATTGATAATGTCAGTTGGAAGCTCTAGAATTCTTGAGACCTTTAGTCCTTCAGCTATAGAAAATGGAAAAGACTGGTTGCCAATAAAGAATTTGCAGCCTGCAATGATTTCTGCAAGTTCTAAAAAATCATTAACCTGTACCCATTCCAGCTGGGGGATAATTTTTTGCATTTCTACGAATTCAGAAGATACGCCTACAAATTTAATATTTTGATAATTTTTAAGAAAAGAAAAATCTAGTTCAACGTTTTGGTATCTTCCACTTCGTGCCAGTATAATAGTTTCTGCATATTTTTCATTGGGTGTAACATCCAACCATTTCTTCCAAAGGTCAGCGCTTACACCAGTAGTGTAACCACACCATCTGGCTATATTTCCACGGTCTAGAGGGAATACTCCGGATCTAAAATAATCAAGATCTATATGTATGCTTTGGTCGGCATAAGGCTCAACTAAGTTGATATATTCTTGTTTTGAAATTAGTGGACTGAGCTGATCCGTCATTTTCTGGTTTAACATCACATTGCCAAGGGGATGGGATAAAGCGTTAGACAATATCAATGGCTGATTCAGCCTCAGGTAAAGATTTATTTGTGCGCCTGTTAGCTCGTGTAATTTTTTAAGTGTTGGCAATGCGTAAATAATATCGCCTGCATTACCACTATGATTTACGTTTAAATGGCCTTCTGTTTTGAGTATTTCCTTTATTTTAGGAAGACTGTTTAGGCGTTTACTACCCTTGAAATTATAGTGAAATGCCTGTTGGTAGTAGTTCTTTAATTCCCACTTGTATTGTTTGTAGTCATTTTTATTGGTGAATTTGAGCCACAATTTGCTCAAAGGATTTCTTTTTTTGAACATAGGATTAGTCAGTAAAGGCCTGCATATCAATTAAACGTTTGTACAATCCGGATGTGTTGCTCATCAGTTCCTGGTGACTGCCTGTTTCTCGTACCTGACCTTTGTCAATAACCACGATCATATCAGCATGTTGTATGGTGCTCAAACGGTGGGCTATGACAATGGAAGTCCTGTTTTTCATTAGGTTATTAAGTGCTTCCTGTACCAGCTTTTCAGATTCGGTATCTAAAGCAGAGGTTGCTTCATCCAGCAACATAATTGGAGGGTTGGCAAGAACCGCTCTGGCGATACAAATCCTTTGTTTTTGGCCACCGGACAAGCGGTTACCTCTATCACCTACAAAAGTTTGGTAACCACTTTCCGTATGCAGAATAAACTCATGGGCATTGGCAATTTTGGCCGCAGCGATCACTTCTTCTTCCGACGCCTCTGGTTTTGCAAAGGCAATGTTGTTAAATATGGTATCGTTAAATAACAAAGATTCCTGGTTTACCGTACCCATTTGTTCACGGATGCTCTCTATAGTTAAGTCTCGATAGTCATGCCCATCAATTTTAATGGTACCTGATAAAGGATCATGAAAGCGCGGGATCAGGTCCATCATGGTGCTTTTTCCACCGCCTGAAGGGCCAACCAATGCTACAGTTTTACCTTTTTGAATGGTTAAATTAATACCTTTCAGCACTTCTTTTGAACCATAGCTAAATGATACATTGTCAAAAACCAGTGCATTATTGAAAGTTTGCAATGGTTCTGCCCCAATTTTATTGATCATTTCTGGTTTGGTATCAATCAGGTCTAATACACGTTCTCCAGCTGCGATACCGGAATGAATCCCACTAAATGCATCTGTTAATGCTTTAGCCGGACGCATTACCTGCGAAAATATAGCGATATAAGCAATGAACTGTCCAACAGTCAGCGCATCGGATGCTTTATTCATAATCAGGGATGCACCGTACCATACGATAAAAGTAACCATTAAGACGCCTAAAAATTCTGATACCGGGGAGCCTAACTGTTGCCGTCTTACCATTTTGCGGTTTAGATTGGAATAAAAAACGTTCTCAGCATGGAATTTATCTTTGATCCTTTCAGTTGCGTTAAATGCTTTGATGATTTTTACCGCACCAAGGGCTTCATCTAAAAAGCCAATCATTTTCGCGAAAGATTCATGGGATTCTTTGGCCTGCTGTTTTAATCTTTTTACGATTTTACTAATGATAAATGCAGAAACCGGAATGACCATCAATGAAAATAAGGTAAGTTTTACAGAGATGGACAATAAAGCAACAATGTAAAAAATAAGTGTCAGGGGCTCCTTAAAAACTACTTGTAGGGTATTGGTTACCGTAAACTGAACCACCTGGACATCAGAAGAAACTTTAGCAATAATATCTCCTTTACGTTCATTGTTAAAATAGCCTACATGAAGGTTCATGACGTTATTGAATACCGTTTTGCGAAGATTAAGCAAGGTATGTACCCGCAAATCTTCCATGGTTCTTTGAGAAAAGTATTTGAAGATATTGGAGAGCAACACAGAAACCACAATGACAAGGCACATATAAGTCAGGGTTTTTTCCGGCCCGTTTGCGGTCATAGAGTGATTTACAAACTCTTGAAATTTACCTGTGATGTCAAAATTAGAAGCCGCAGTTTTTGTGATGCTGGTTTGTTTTGTTTTTTCATCTGACATCATTACCCCAAATAATGGAGATAACAAGGTAAGGTTTAACACGCCAAAAAGAACAGCAAGTAAGGTAGTGATGATATAAGGTATCGCAAATTTTTCTATTGGCTTTGCGAAAGACAACAATCTGAAATAGGTTTTCATTAAAATATTTTAGGTTGTAAAGTTACACATTTTGAACAATCGATATGTAGGACTAAAAAGTTTGCCTTTGCCGCTAAGCGAGCGAACAATTTGAATCATCAACTTTAAATACTATTTTTGAATTAAAGATACTTATGGGGCAGTCGCAAATTTTGGACAAAATAAAAAAGATACCTGTTGCCTATCAGCAAGAGGTAGAAGATTTTATTGATTTTATTATTGAGAAGAAAAGTAATATGAAATTACTTCCAAATCAAGGTAGGAAACTAGGTTTGTTGAAAGGCAGAATGAAAATGAGTCCTGATTTTGACGAGCCTTTAGATGATTTTAAAGACTACATATAGTGCAGCAATATCTATTAGATACACACACCTTACTTTGGATGCAAGATGATAATGATGCATTATCTCTATATGCTAAACAAGTCTTGAATGATACAAATAATGATTTATATGTTAGTATAGCAACTTTTTGGGAAATAACCATAAAACAATCCATTGGTAAGCTGCAATTGGATTATACAATAGACGAACTCATAAAATCTTGCGTCATAAATAATATTTTTATTCTTCCAATTCAGATAGAATATCTTAAAGTTTTAAAAGATTTACCTCTAATACATCGGGATCCCTTTGACAGAATCATTGTAGCTACAGCAATCGATATGAATTATAAACTAATTTCCCGGGATAGCAATGTTAGCAAATATGCAATAGATGTAATTTGGTAATCCCGGTAGTTAATTTCCTTTTGGGACCTTCGTCAGCCCGAGTTGTTTAGCTGCGGTCGATAAGTGTTTTACAACTTGTTTTAAGGAAACATTTGGCCAGGATACATAAACTGCAAAACTGTTTTTACTTTCAATGATAGCCGGCATCATTTTCCAGAAATTAAGGTAAGCTTTAATTTTATATGCCTTAAAAGAGAGCAGGCTAAAAAGGAAATCTGTAAAAAAGAGTTGGAGGTGCAACAAGATCAGGTTAAATCCATTCCAATGCAGGTGGTAAAAAATATACCGGTTACGGAAGTAGACCATCTTGATGTATTTTGCTTTCTGAAGGTTTTTAGTCGTGGAAGAAATTTGATGCCTGCATATTGCATTGTGGTGGTAATAGCAAGTCCAGCCGTTACGCCAGGCCCTTAGGCCCAGGTCCAGGTCTTCTCCATAAAAAGGCGAAAAGATTTCATTAAAGCCTTCCAAAGCCTGCAATTTTTCTGTAGCTATTAATGCATTAGCGCCCGAGAGATATAACGTAGGTACTTTAACGGTAGGGTCTTCTGCGTAATAAAAGCGGCTGGGTTGTATTTTAAAACCGCTCAATCCGGGAATTCTAGCTGCATCTTGAATGAACTCATCTTCCATGCCTATAATCCGCCCCATAACGCCGAAAGTTTCAGGGTGGTCAAAATAGGAAATTAAGCCTTCAAAGTAATCAGGACTTAATTTTACATCTGTATTCAATAGTAAAGTAAGAGATTTATTGGCGGCTATGATCCCTGCATTGCAGGTTTTGGAGAAACCAACATTCTGCTCATTCTGTAATACCATAACATCTGGATATTCAGTCTCTAAGAAATTTACAGAATCATCGGTGGAACAATCATCTACAACAATTAGCTCATAGTCCATCCCACTTCTATTTAAAGCTGCATAGGTATAAGGCAGGTATGTTGCCAAAAGCTGTCTGCCATTATAGTTTGGCAAAACTACAGATATGCCTGTATTCATTACTTTACGAGCGTATAATTGCGGTATTCAAAAAGTCGTCGTCCTGTTTTGTCTTCTATCCATTGTAAAACTTTTCTTCTTGGGCTGAGCTTTTTATTTACGCCTGTGGGGTCAATTGGTAATGTCCAGTTGGTAGAAAGAATTTTATCCTGAATTACCTTAGGATGCGTGCCGGCAAAATGAATAAGACGGTCAGCATTGCCAAAGTCGAAGGTGTTCTGCTGAGGGTAGTTTTCCTCAATCCATTCTTCTGTCTGGTAATATTTATTGAAATTTCGCACTTTTTTATTGAGCCCTTCCGGCGGTTTAACCCATCCGTAGTGGTAAATGTAGGCATCAATTAATTTTACTTTAATCTTTTCTCCATTCTTTCTAAAGCCTTGCGCATCTCTGTAGGAATGGATGCCCGGTTGGTATTTGAGGAGCCTGATTTCTCTTCTGTACCATCTCCTGGATTCAGCAATATAATCGTAAGAACCATAAAAATGAAGGTACTTAAATAGCAATCCTTCAATTTTTGGGTCCTGAAGATTGTCTTTCATCTCCTTAACCAGCGTATCATGGTATTTTTCATGAACGCATTCATCACCTTGTATATAGAAAGCCCAGTCGGTATCTTTAGATATTGCTGCATAAGCTTTATCTGTTTCTGCTGCAAATACACGACCTCCTTCTTTCAAACGCTCATCCCACACGGTTTCTATGATTTTTATCTTAGCAGAGCCAATGTTTTTAATCAGATTCAAAGTATCATCGTCAGATTTGCCCACTGCAATCACAAACTCATCGCATATTGGCAGTATAGAGGTAATGGCTTGTACTATCGGATAGTCGTTAATCATTGCATTTTTGATGAAAGAGAAACCTGCTATCTTCATTGTGGTTATGGTATAGTATAATATTGAGTATAAATTCTATTTCTTTGTAGCAAAGATAGTCTATTGTATGGAAACCCACGATTCGCTTTTGCAAGCAATTGAGCAAGGAAGTTTTATGGCCTTAGCCCGGGCGCTAACCCTGGTAGAGAATGATATTTATCCTGCTAAGGCGCTTTTACGTTCCCTGAAGATTAAGGGAGATGTTCCTGTAATTGGCATTACAGGCCCTCCAGGTGCAGGTAAAAGTACGCTGGTCAACGAGATAGCTTCATATTTTGTAGCGAAGAAGATGAAGATTGCCATCCTGGCTGTAGACCCAACTTCTCCATTTAATTTTGGCTCTTTACTTGGCGACCGAATCAGGATGTCCAGCCATTTTAATAATCCGGGTATATATATAAGGTCTGTTGCCACCCGGGGTGCATTAGGTGGAATTTCTGCCAAAACGATTGAAATGGTTGATGTGATGAAATCCGCTGATTTTGACCTGATTTTGGTGGAAACTGTTGGTGTTGGGCAATCGGAGTTAGAAATAGCGGGTTTGGCAGATCGAACGGTTGTTGTGTTGGTTCCGGAGTCTGGTGACGAGATCCAGAACATTAAATCCGGCCTGATGGAAATAGCGGATGGATTTGTGGTCAATAAATCGGATAGAGATGGCGCTGCATTGTTTGCGGCCAATCTTAAGAAACTGGTACAGGACAAACCAATTCCTGTTTTTGAAACAGTTGCTGATCAAGGTGCTGGAATTACGGAATTGTGTGAATGGTTGACAGCACCCGGAGATTTTAACCGGGAACGTAAATCTTACCTTATGGCAGAAAAGGCATTTAAGATAATCCAGGACTACAGAATGAAGGATGTTGACCGGGCTAAATTGCGCGCCGATCTGGCAATTGCACTGACTTTGCCGGAATTTAATGTCTATAAATTTATTGACAAGTGGCTTTAGCTGGCTGACAAAACAGGTTGTTTTAGGCGTTTTTCATGCCATTGTCTCAAAAAAAGGACTTGATTTAATAAGTGTTAACAATTATTAACACTTATTTTGCGCTTATTTCGGCGTATTATCGAGCTCAAATAGGGCTAAAATGCTGCTAATGTATGGCTAAATTAAATCTTTTAAAAAAAATACCGACAAGTCTATAAGTTTAGTAATGTGCTAAAGGATAGTGTATTGCCACTGTATTTGTGGTGTTAGCTTTTTTGTACACCCTCTGGTTTTGGTTAAAATATGCTGCGTTTTTCACTATTTTCTGGTGAGGTTTAAGTTTGGAACGGTGTTTGCACACGTGTTTGAGAATTTAAAAATTTGTTTAATTTTGCTACACAAAAAAAATTAGACGATTAAAATTTGTTTAACCTTAAAAAAGAAAATTATGAATTATTCTACTTTAAAAAAGGGGCTTGCAGTTTCTTTTGTAGCATTAATGGGAGCTACGACTCTTGCTAATGCTCAGGATTCTACAGCAACTTCTTCTTCAGCCAAAGTATTTGGTGGAAGAGGGCAGTACAGAACCTGGTCAATTGGTGTAAATGCGGGTGTTTTATCTCCATTTGTTGCTATTGGCGGTTCAAATGATTTCAACAGCCAGGATGTAAATTTAGGTTATGGAATCTCCATTAAAAAACAATTAGGTCATGCTTTTGGCTTGGAACTGAACGGTATCCGTGGTAAAGTTTCTGGATCTAACAAAAATGCACCAGGTGGTGTTGAGTTTGGTTACAGAGATTTCGAAACTCAAATTCAATATGCTGTTGATTTAAGAGGTGTTGTTAACGTAGCAACTGTTGACTTCTTGCGTCGTGAGAACTCAGTAAACTTCTTCGTAACTGCTGGTTACGGTTTAATGGCTTCTTCTTCTAAAACTACTGCTGCTAACGGTACTGTTACTGATAACAAAGGTACTTACATTGGTAGCCAGTACGATCGTCATGATGCTAAAGACTACAGAAAAGATGTTTACATCCCTGTAGGAGCTGGTGTTAAATTCAAAGTTTCTGACCGTGTTGCTTTTAACTTAGGTTATACTATGCACTTCACTGATGCTGACGGATTTGATGGAGCTACTAACGTAAAAACAACTACTAAAGATAAATTTGCTTATGGTTACGGTGGTTTAGAATTCTCTTTAGGATCTAAATCTAAACCAGACTTAAACTGGGTTAACCCTTTAGCTTTAATGTATGATGAATTGAAAGACCCTTCATTACGTCAAGAAGTTGAAGCGCTTAAAAACCGTGTTTCTAACGTAGAGAAATCTATTGAAGATTTGAAAAAAGATTCAGATGGTGACGGTGTTGCTGATCAGTTTGACAAATGCCCAGGAACTCCTGCAGGTACTGCTGTTGACGGTTCAGGTTGCCCACTTCCAGTTGCTCCGGTAGCTGTAGCTGCAACTGCATCTGGTTTTGAGCCAATCCAATTCGAATTCAACTCTTCAGTTTTGAAAACTGAGTCTTACCCTATCTTAGATCAATTGTCTTCAGGTTTACGTTCAAACGGTGGTAAAGTAACCCTTAAAGGTTATGCTTCTAGCGAAGGTACTGCTGCTTACAACTTGAAACTGTCTAAAGACAGAGCTAACTCAGTAAAAACTTACTTAGTAAACTCTGGTGTTAGTTCTAGCCAAGTTTCTGCTAAAGGTTTAGGTGAAGCTAATCCAATTGCTTCTAACGATACTGAAGAAGGTCGTATTCAAAACCGTCGTGTTGAGTCTTCAAGAAACTAGTATTTCTTAACAACATAAAAAATGGGCTTCGTTAATTCGGAGCCCATTTTTTTTGCAATATGTTCTGCTCATAATTTTTTACATTTGTGTATTATGAAGCAGATTATTAATACTACAGAAGCACCTGCACCAATTGGTCCGTACAGTCAGGCTGTCCTTGCAAATGGTTTTCTTTACCTTTCTGGTCAGGTTGCCATCAATCCTTCTACGGGAGAACTGAACATCACTTCTCTTAAAGAAGAAACACATCAGGTTATGCGCAACTTAAAGGCGGTACTGTTGGAAGCAGGTTTCGATTTCAATGATATAATTAAAGTAACCATCTTTCTGTCTGATATGGCTTTGTTTGCCGAAGTGAACGAAATTTATGGTTCTTACTTTACACGTGATTTTCCTGCCCGCGAAACTGTGGCTGTAAAAGGCTTGCCAAAGGGTGTAAATGTGGAAATCTCTGGCATTGCTTTCAAAGGATAAATTACAGATCATCCTACCATAAATACCCGATATTTTGTTTGCTTCTGATTTAGATACTACAATTGAATTTCTAAAAGGAGTAGGGCCTAAACGTGCTGAAATTTTACAGAAGGAGCTGGGCATATATACCTATGCCCAGCTTTTAAATCATTACCCCTTTAGGTACATAGACAGGACCCGGTTTTATAAAATTAATGAACTTAATCCTGAATTGCCTTTTGTTCAGGTTCTTGGCAGAATTACCAGTAAGGAAACCATTGGTGAAAAGCATAAAAAGAGGATTGTTGCTAAATTCACGGATGATACCGGAACCATTGAACTGGTGTGGTTTCAAAGTTTAAAGTGGGTGGATGAACATGTGATGCGCGGAAAAGTATACATTGCCTTTGGGAAACCTACGGTTTTCAATGGCAGTTACAGCATCTCTCATCCTGAACTTGAAAACTATCCTAGGGTAGCAACGGCTACCGGAAACCTAACCTTGCAACCCGTATATAATTCTACGGAGAAGCTTAAGAAGTTCAATTTAGATAGTAAGGGGATTCAGAAATTACAGTCTTACATTATTGATCAATACCTTAGCGAGGTAAAGGAAACCATGCCTGCCTATGTGTTGGAAAAATATAAACTGGTCAATCGCCGTGAGGCTATATTAAACATACATTTTCCTAAAGATGTAATTTCTTTGCAGCATGCGGAGCGCAGGTTAAAATTTGAAGAATTGTTTTTTATTCAGCTGCAGTTGTTGAGTAACAAGCAGTTCAGAGAACTAAAATTTAAGGGACAGGTTTTTGGTACCGTTGGTGAAAAGGTAAATACTTTCTACAAGGAGATTCTTCCATTTGCCTTAACAGGTGCACAAAAGCGGGTAATTAAAGAAATAAGAACGGATACGCAGCGTGGTGTACAAATGAACCGTTTGGTTCAGGGTGATGTAGGCAGTGGAAAAACTGTTGTGGCCCTGATGAGTATGTTGCTGGCCAACGATAACGGCTTTCAAGCTTGTATGATGGCCCCTACCGAGATCCTGGCACGTCAACATTACCATTCGATAGTTTCTTTATTGAATGATGACCTGGTTAAGGTAGCCATTCTTACAGGTAACAGTACAAAGAAAGAGCGGGTAATTTTACATCAGCAATTGGAAAGTGGGGAGATTGATATTCTGGTAGGTACGCATGCACTTATTGAAGATAAGGTTATTTTTAAGAGTTTGGGCCTTGTGGTGATTGATGAGCAACATCGTTTTGGCGTTGAGCAAAGAGCTAAGCTATGGCGTAAGAACAGCATCCCCCCTCATATCTTAGTGATGACGGCTACACCGATCCCCAGAACGCTTGCAATGACCCTATACGGGGATTTGGATGTATCTATGATAGATGAGCTTCCTGTGGGCAGAAAACCGATTGAAACGAAGCACTTGTTTGAGGGGCAACGCTTGCGCATGTTTGGTTTTATGAAAACTGAAATTGCCAAAGGAAGGCAGGTTTATGTGGTCTATCCTTTAATTAAGGAAAGTGAAAAGTTAGATCTCTTGCATTTAGAGGCAGGCATTGAACAAATGCGCTATCAGTTTCCCTTGCCTGATTTTCAAATCAGTATTGTGCATGGAAAAATGCTGAATAAAGACAAGCAATACGAAATGCAGCGTTTTATTGATGGCAAAACGCAAATCATGGTGGCCACCACGGTAATTGAAGTAGGTGTGAATGTGCCTAATGCGTCTGTGATGATTATTGAAAATGCAGAACGCTTTGGTTTATCTCAGCTTCATCAGCTCCGTGGCAGGGTTGGCAGGGGTGCAGAACAATCTTATTGCATCCTGATGTCTGGGCAGAAACTGAGTAAGGAGGGGAAGGTAAGGCTGGAAACAATGGTGAGGACCAATAATGGCTTTGAAATTTCGGAAATAGACCTGGAACTACGTGGCCCTGGAGATCTTTCTGGTACGCAGCAGAGTGGTGTGCTGGATTTAAAACTTGCCAATTTGGTTAAGGATCAGCAAATTTTATATGAAGCCAGAAATACGGTAATTGAGATTTTTCAGGAAGATCCAACACTCACATTACCTAAAAATGCAATGCTTAAGCGCTTTATTGATAAAAAGGCCAGAGGCATTGCATTAGATAAAATATCTTAATCTTCGTCACTGCCGGGCATAGATCCAGAGCCAGTATAAGCTCCTTTTCTGATCACAGGTACACCGAGGTGTTTGTACAGGTCATCCAGATGAAGTAAGCTTCCGTTGGTGAGGTTACCCAAAAAGATAATCACGATGTTTTTGTTCAGGTCACGCACGTAGATGTGGCGGAAACCATGCCACCAGCCTGTATGGTAAACTACTTTTCTGTTGTTCTCCCCATCAAACATTCGCCAGCCATATCCATAGTTGAAATGGCCATTAACCGCCTTATTGTGTCCGGTATAAGCAGAATCCAGGCTTGGTTTGGTCAGTAACCTGCCATTCCTTAAGGCATGATCATATAATACCAGATCATGCAAAGTACTATAGATTCCTTTATCTCCAACCGGACCGTCTAAAAAGTTTTGTACTACAGAATATCGCCAGGTACGGTCATGGCCAACCACGTCTACCGGAATTTTAGGATAAACGGTAGTTGAATATACATGCGTATTTTTCATGCCTGCTGGTTTAAAGACATTGGTCATCATGTAATCTGCGTAGGTTTTACCAGTTACTTTTTCAATGATGGCGGCAAGTACCATGAAATTAGAATTGTTGTAGTGAAACCTCGTATCTGGTGCGGCATATCTTGCTGGTTTATGTTCCGCAATAAGGTTCATCACGTCCAGATTACTCATGGGTTTTCTCTTTTCCTTCCAGATGCCATCGGTAAAATATACGTAATTCATCATTCCGCTGCGGTGAGTCAGCAGAAGCTTTACAGTTATGCCTTCATAGGGGAAATTGGGATAGAATTTCTTAACGTTGTCATTTAAAGAGAGCTTGCCTTTCTCTACCAATTGCATAATCGCCACCCCGGTAAAGGTTTTGGTTACAGAGGCCAGTTCAAATTCCGAACTGATCTTCAGGCTGTCGCGGTGCAGGTAGTCGGCCCAGCCAATTGCCTGCTCGTATAGTATTTTACCGTCTTTCGCAACCAGCATATTGCCGTTAAAGCCATATTTTTTATGGAGATTCTGAACGAAACCCGCAATCCATTGATCGCCTTTCTTGGGGTTGTATACCAGGAGCAGACTATCTTTTTTGTCGTCATCTGCTGTACGTTCTGTACTTGGTACCGTTACAGGTGTATCTTTTTTAGAATTGGAGCAGGCAGTAAAGGACAAAGCCGCCATTGTGGCCACCGATAATAGGTTACGAAAGGTCATGTATTATAAAATTCTTTTAAAAAGCCCGAAAATTAAGAAATATTACCCCTTTTAACGTAAAAGAGTTTTAAACATTATCATTTACTTTACAATCATATAAGAGTATAAAGCTTAAATTTGTCCAAAAAACCAGTATACAATGAATTTTAGAACTGAACACGATACCATGGGTGAGGTGCAGGTGCCTGCTGATAAATATTGGGGAGCACAAACTGAACGTTCACGAAACAATTTTAAAATAGGTCCTGAGGCATCTATGCCTAAAGAGATTATTCATGCGTTTGGCTATTTGAAAAAAGCTGCTGCTTTAGCCAATACGGAACTTGGGGTATTGAGTGCTGAAAAAGCGGAATTAATTGCAAAGGCATGTGATGAAGTTATTGCCGGAAAGCTTGATGAAGAGTTTCCATTGGTAATTTGGCAAACAGGTTCTGGTACACAAAGTAATATGAATGCCAATGAGGTTATTGCCAATCGTGCGCATGTTATGAACGGTGGAAGCCTTGTTGATGATCAAAAAGTATTGCATCCTAATGATGACGTAAATAAATCGCAATCTTCTAATGATACTTATCCTACGGCGATGCACATTGCAGCCTACAAGCAGGCTGTAGAGATTACCATTCCGGGTTTGGAGAAACTACGCAATACGCTGAACTTAAAAGTATCTGAATTTGCAGATATTGTTAAAACCGGTCGTACCCATTTTATGGACGCCACACCCTTAACGCTTGGACAAGAGTTTTCTGGCTATGTACAAATGATTGATAATGGCTTAAGAGCGGTTAAAAATGCGCTGGTGATGATTAGTGAACTTGCACTTGGTGGTACTGCTGTAGGCACGGGATTGAATACGCCTAAGGGTTATGATGTACTGGTTGCGGCAAAAATTGCTGAACTAACCGGATTACCTTTTGTAACTGCGCCTAATAAATTTGAGGCATTGGCGGCACATGATGCCATGGTGGAACTGTCGGGTGCGTATAAACGCTTAGCGGTTTCTTTAATGAAAATAGCAAACGATATCAGAATGTTAAGCTCAGGCCCTCGTTGTGGAATTGGGGAGATCATTATTCCTGATAATGAGCCCGGATCTTCTATTATGCCAGGTAAGGTAAATCCTACGCAGCCTGAAGCTTTAACTATGGTTTGTGCGCAGGTAATGGGTAATGATGTTACGGTTGGTATTGGTGGCAGTAACGGACATTTTGAGTTGAATGTATTTAAACCTGTCATTGCAGCTAACGTATTGCAATCCGGACGCTTACTTGGTGATGCTTGTGTGTCGTTTAATGATAAATGTGCTGAGGGTATTTTGCCAAACTTGCCCGAGATTCAAAAACACCTTGAAAACTCACTGATGCTGGTAACAGCATTGAACCCTCATGTGGGTTATGAAAATGCGGCAAAAATTGCTAAAAAAGCACATAAGGAAAATAAAACGTTGAAAGCTGCGGCTGTTGAGCTCGGCTTGTTAAGCAGCGAGGAATTTGATGCATGGGTAAAACCTGCTGATATGGTTGGCAGTTTAAAATAAAACTGGTGGCCAAATATCCATTATCTATACTGTTATTATACTGTTTGATGGCGTCTCTTGGTTGTGAGAGACGCCCAAACATTCAGGGTAATGGAGAACAATTTTTGCAGGGTGCCTGGAAAGAAGAGGCACTTGCTGATTCGGCCGCTTTGCTGACTTACACCATGTACCAGTTTAAGTTTACCTGTGATTCCTTTTATGTACAACTTACTACACATGCTAAAGTTAATTATTATGAAGAGTCTTGCTTTAACGGGGGGCTCTGGAAGGAATATGCAAAAGGTGTGTATAGTGTAAGGAAAGACAGCCTTTTTTTAGATGGGCTATACACCAAATCTAATTACAAACAAAAAGTTTCCGGCTGTTACCAAAGCGGCAGGTTCCTAAAGTCTTTTATAGTGGAGCGTTCAAAACCGGATACTTTGCTTTTAAAAAACACGATAGACCAGCGGCAAAGCCGGCTGGCGTTAATACAAAAAATCATTTGCATCCCTAAAGCTTTATAAGATGAATTTATCCCTTAAAATAAAAGTGTGTGCCTTGCTTGCAGTGGCCCTTTATATCCCTTCTAATGTGTTTGCCTGGGGCATTACTGGTCATAGGGTAGTAGGCAAAGTTGCAGAGTATTACTTGAGCGCTAAAGCTCGTAAAGCAGTAAAGGGTATTTTGGGTAATGAAGATATGGCAATGGCCAGTAACTGGATGGATTTTATAAAATCTGATACTTCATTTAACTATCTCAATTCATGGCATTATGTAAATCTTGCTGCTGGTTTGGATCAGAATGGTGTATTTGGCTATTTAGATTCTTTTAATGAGGCTAGTTTATATTCTAAAATTCCGGAGCAAATTGCCGTTTTAAAAAATGAAAAAAGCTCTGCAGGACAGAAATTAATGGCATTAAGGATTCTGATTCATTTAATGGGCGACCTTCACCAACCTATGCATACGGCAAGAAAAGAAGATCTTGGCGGTAACAAGGTTAATGTAACCTGGTTTGGACAACGCTCTAATCTGCACCGTGTTTGGGATGAGGGACTGGTAGATTATCAGCAGTTGAGTTATACGGAATATGCGACCGCTATAAATCATCCCGCTAAGGAGCAACTTAGCAAATGGAAGGCAGGCACATTAAAAGATTATATTTATGAATCATATGTTGCCTGCAATAAAATTTACGCCTTTACCAAAGCAGAGGACAAATTAAGCTATAACTATAATTTTGAGTTTGTGGGCCTGCTGAATGAGCAATTGCTTAAGGGAGGCATCCGCCTGGCTGTGGTATTGAATGACATCTACAGGTAATAACTGTCTGAAGAAAAATATTGTAAAACCTTTTTTTAGATAGGCTGTTGTCTTCGTACATCAAATCTATAAAAAATGGAAACTACAACAGTAAATACCGAAGTATTAAACGACCTGATCCTAATTAATAACGACAGGATTGAAGGTTATACAAGAGCTATTGAAGAATTAAAGCCTGAAGACAGCGATCTTAAAGCTTTATTTGTTAAAATGATTGGTGAAAGCCATAAATATAAATTGGCTTTGGCTACCGAAGTACAGACTTTAGGTGTGGACGCAGAGTCTGGAACAACTAATTCGGGTAAAATATACCGTGCCTGGATGGATGTTAAAGCTTTGTTTACCGGACATGACCGCAAGACTGTTTTGAACAATTGTGAAGCAGGTGAAGATGCGGCGCAACGAGCTTATAAATCTGCTTTAAATGAAGAAGATTTGTCTGCCAACCTAAGAAGCCTGATCTCTGATCAAAAAGCAACCTTAAGGGTATCTCATGATGAGATCAAAGCCTTGCGCGACGCACAGGCCTAGGTCTTAAAAATTTTTGTTAAATAAACAGGCCCCTGAGTTTTATTCAGGGGCCTGTTTATTTTATATGCCAAATTCCTTGTCCAGGTACTCGGTTACTTTATCAATGGCATTGTCAATGGTATTGCTTAAAATGGTAATATAGGAACCAGATTTAGCTGTGGCGATGAGAAACTGCAAGGCCTCTGCACCATTGTTATTGATGATGACTTCCATATCTGGTTTGATCTCTCTGATCCCAGCCAGCAGTAAGTCGATCAATTCCTGTTGATCACGACCGCGTAAGTATTTTTCCTGGCAAATAATAATTTTGTCAAACATTTGCGCGGCAATGCGGGCTGTTTCTTTAATGTCTTCGTCCCTTCTATCGCCGGTGCCAGAAATTACACCAATATGTTCCGTTGCCTCTACAGTTTTCAGATAATCTTTGATGCCGTTAAAGCCATCTGGATTGTGTGCAAAATCAACCAGAATTTTAAACTCTTTAAATTTAAAGATATTCATTCTTCCTGGTGTTTGTGCCGCTGAGGGAATGAAGGTTTGTAACGACATCCTGATATCTTCAATTTTATAACCATATAAAAAGGTAGCCAGGGTTGCTGCCAATACATTCTGGATCATGAAATCAACACTGCCGCCAAAAGTGAGTGGAATGTGAGTAACCTTATCCACCCTGATTTTCCAGTCGCCTTTCTTGATGGTGATGTAACCATTTTCGTATATGGCCGCTGTGCCGCCTTTTTTACAATGCTCCACAATTACAGGATTATTTTCATCCATGCTAAAGTAGGCGACTTTGCAATCTGCTTTGCCTGCTATTTTAACGCAATATTTGTTATCTGCATTTAATACTGCCCAGCCATCTCTTTTTACAGCGCCTATTACTACGCCTTTAACACGTGCAAGATCAGACAGGTTATGGATATCTGAGATACCTAAGTGATCTTCTTGTATATTGGTTACTACACCAATATCGCACCTGTTAAAGCCTAATCCGGCTCTTAATATTCCTCCCCTTGCTGTCTCCAGAACTGCGAATTCTACGGTGGGATCTCTTAATATAAATTCTGTACTTACCGGTCCAGTGGTGTCGCCTTTCATCAGCAGGGTATTTTGCACATAAATACCATCTGATGTGGTGTACCCCACTCTTGTACCATTACTTTTTACAATATGGGCAATAAGTCTTGTTGTGGTGGTTTTACCATTTGTACCCGTAACAGCAATGATTGGGATGCGGAAAGATTTGCCGGGAGGATATAACATTTCAATAACAGGAGCGGCAACGTTTCTTGGCAATCCCTCGCTCGGGGCAAGGTGCATCCTAAAACCAGGTGCAGCGTTTACCTCCAAAATTACCCCGCCATTTTCTGTTAAAGGTTGGGTTAAGTTTTGCGCCATAATGTCTATTCCACAAATATCAAGGCCAATAATCCTCGCAATACGTTCGCTCATGAAAACATTTTGAGGATGCACCAGGTCTGTGACATCAATAGAAGTTCCGCCAGTACTCAGGTTTGCGGTCGATTTAAGATATACCACTTCTCCATTTGGCACTACGGTATCCAGGGTGTATGCTTTTTTGCTCAGTAAGTCAAGCGTGTCCCGATCTACAAGGATTTCTGTGAGCACATTTTCATGGCCATAACCCCTTCTTGGGTCTTCGTTTTCTTTATCAATCAGTTCCTGCACGGTTGCTTGCCCGTTGCCGGTAATATGCGCAGGTACGCGCAATGCTGCCGCCACCATTTGGTTATCTATCACCAGGATTCTGAAGTCGTAGCCGGTAATAAAGCGTTCAACAATGATTTTACGGGAATATTGCTTTGCATATTCGAAAGCAAGTTTAGCCGCTTCTTCTGTTTGTACATTGATGGATGCCCCTTTACCGTGGTTGCCGTCAAGAGGTTTAAATACCATAGGAAAGCCAACATGGCTAATGGCCTCTTTTAATTCTGATAGTTCGGTAATGGTTATGCCTTTTGCAACAGGTATTGCAGAGTCTTTAAGGATGCGTTTCGTTTCATCTTTATTTCCTGCAATATCTACAGCGATACTATTGGTTCTTTCGGTCATGGTAGCCCTAAAGCGCACCTGGTTCTTTCCATAGCCCAATTGCACCAATGAACTTTTATTTAACCTGATCCATGGAATGTCTCTTGCAATGGCTTCATCAACGATAGAAGCAGTACTGGGGCCAAGTCGTTCCATCTGTCTGAGTTCGCGCAGTCGTTGAATGTCGGCTTCCAGATCGTAGTCTTCATTGTTAATGAGTGCCTGGGCAATTTTTACGGATGCTTCGGCAGCGTAAATTCCAGCTTTTTCCTCAAGATAACTAAATACAACATTGTACGTGCCGCTGGTTTTAGTTTCTCTTGTACGGCCAAAGCCTGTTTCCATGCCTGCCAGCGTTTGAATTTCGAGTGCGATATGTTCAATCACATGCCCCATCCAGGTACCTTCCGCTACGCGTTCGAAGAAGCCACCCGGAGCACCTTTAGAACAGCGGTGACTTTGCATGCTTGGCAGGAGTTTTTGAAGGCGGGCTCCAAAACCATCTATTAAATTGGTTGGACTTTGTTCAAGCTCTTCCAAATCCAGGCGCATTTGAATGAGTTTTTTTCTGTTAACAGACCAAATATTGGGTCCTCTTAGTGCTTGTATGCCTAATATTTTCATTGGGTTATATGTTTATCTTTTAGTGGTAATGAAGCGATCAAGATTTGGTTATTCATTATTTGTGATTGAATAATCATGACGGTTTCATTGGGTTATATGTTTATCTTTTAGTGGTAATGAAGCGATCAAGATTTGGTTATTCATTATTTATAGTTGAATAATCATGACGGGTTCATTAGTTTATATATTTATTTTTTAATGTAATGAAGCGGTCATGGTTCTGCTTATTCTTCCTATTGCAATGAGAATAACCATGATGGGCTTTATCAGTGTATGTATTTATTTTTATAGTTGGAAGCGATCATGAGTTGTGCATTCATGGTATGGTGGCGCAAATAATCATGGTGGTTTCCGGAGGCTTTCAGTATTGGTCTGATTTGTTCATAAAACTAGTAAAAGAATGTGAATTTACATAGGTGAGGTTAATTTAAGGTGTAGAATTCATAAAAAAATCGTTATTTTGAATTTGTTGGATTTCTAAAATGATCATATGGCTCCAAAAGGAAAGTTAATTATTATAGGGGGGGCAATAAATACCGGAAGTTTTACGGAAACTCAATTCGGATTGCCTCAAAATATGAATTTTTTTGAGAGAGGTATTCTTAAAAGAATCACGACTGAGTCTGTAAAAAACACGGAATCCAGATTTGAAATTATCACTACTGCTTCCCTCATCCCTGAAAAGGTTGGTGAAGAATACATTAAAGCTTTCTCACAACTGGATGTGCACAATGTTGGTGTATTACACATTAACAGTCGTGAGCAGGCTAATAATCCAGAGAATGTTGCCCGTGTAAAAGCTGCGGAGGTAATTATTTTTACGGGTGGTGATCAGTTGCGCTTGTCATCTATTTTTGGTGGGACTGCTATACATGATATTTTGCTTTACAATTATCATAATGAGGAAGTAGTGATTGCCGGAACTTCTGCGGGTGCGGCAGCGAGCTCTAAAAATATGATTTACCAGGGGAGTAGTAAAGACGCCTTGTTGAAGGGGGAAGTTAAGATTACGGGTGGTTTGGGTTTTATAGACGGTGTAATAGTAGATACTCATTTTGTGCAGCGAGGGCGTATTGGTCGTTTGTTGTATGCTGCTGCCAGTAATCCGGGTATATTAGGAATAGGCCTTGGAGAGGATACTGGGTTATACATTTCTGAAGGTCATAAAATGGAAGCTATTGGTTCTGGAATGGTGATCCTTGTAGATGGGCGCACCATGGCAGATACTAACCTGACCGATGTAGAGATGGGACAGCCGGTATCTATAAAAAATATGATTGTACATGTAATGTGTGATGGTGATGTTTATGATTTAACGGAGCATCAGTTAACCATTCATCATCCTAAAGCTGTTTCTGTTTTATAATATGAAGTTAATTATTCATGGTGGATTTTTTAGCGAATCGTTAACGAATCAGGAAACCAAAAAGGCGAAACAAGATGCTTTGTCTGCAATTGTTACCGAGGGATATGAGTACCTGAAAACGCATACGGCATTGGAAACAGTGATATATGTGGTGAGTTTGTTGGAAGATAATGAACTTTTTAATGCAGGTTGGGGCTCACAGATTCAGAGTGACGGGAAAGTAAGGTTAAGTGCTTCGGTAATGGATGGCAAGAGCCATCGTTTTAGTGGCGTTATCAATGTTGAAAGGATTAAAAATCCGATAAAGGTTGCCGAATTGTTGCTGGATTATGAGGATAAGGTACTCAGTGGTCCGGGTGCACTATCTTTTGCCCGCAAAAATAAGTTTGGCTATTTTGATTCCATTTCGCCTCAAAGGCAAAAAGAGTTTCTGGCTAAACTGGATGTAGAATCCAGAAAAGGAACTGTAGGCTGCGTGGCCCTGGATAGCGCTGGAAGCCTTGCGGCGGCAACTTCTACCGGGGGAAAGGGGCTTGAGATGGTTGGCAGGGTAAGTGATTCTGCGACTGTTGCCGGTAATTTTGCAAATAAATTTGCCGGGGTATCCTGTACAGGTATTGGAGAAGACATTGTGGGTGCTGCTTTGGCTGCTAAAATTGTAACCAGGGTTACAGATGGCGCATCCCTCAAAGAAGCCACGGATAAATCGTTTAAGGAATTAGCGGAAACAGGTGGCTTTGCCGGTATCATTGGTATTAGCGCGCAGGGAGAAATTTACCATGCAGATTCTCATCCATACATGGTGTGGGCTGCTTTTGATGGTAGTTTACAGGTGTTTAACTAAATTGTTGTACCTTTGTTTTCATGTATAGAATTTATTTGACCATTGTTGTTCTTTTTTGTGGCAACTTCGCTTTTGCTCAAAATAATTTTCTATCTCTGGAGGAGTCTGCTGCTGGCAGCGGAGCCATTACCATTGCCGTTTCTGGATTGGATGAGGAAGATGGAAACAACTATTTTTCTGAAGCGGACAAAAATGAAAAACGTGGCGATTTGAATGATGCACTTACATTATTTGGAAAGGCTGCATTTGAATATAACAGTTCTAAAAAATTTGCGCTTTATGGTTCGGCACTGATGCGTTTAAGTCACGTTCATTTTTTAATGGAACATTACACCGAGGCAGAGCAGGTGGTATTAAATGTTGCACTTAAAAATTATTCGAAAATTGGAAGCCGTAATGGGCAGATGAATGCCTATAGCCAACTTGGTAAAATCTATTTTGCTTCTAATAAACTTACGCAATCATTATGGTTTTACACCCAGCAGGGGATACTTGCACAGCAACTGAAAGATTATACGAGTTATATTGCCTCGCTATTGGGGATTATGAACGTAAAAATTAAGCGGAAGGAGTATAAGCTGGCTACAAAAGATATCAACCGGATAGAACTACTGGCAAAAAATTCTAATATCAATCAATTTAAACGGGAGATTAGAGATGCAAGAAGTTTAATTAGTGGGAAGCAGTCTTTTAAAAAGTAGCATTTTTTGAGTAGCTTTGATAAGTTTACAGAAAAGAGACAGTAATAATACTGTCTCTTTTCTGTTTATTGAGAAATTGGTATCATATTCGTTGTTTATAAAAAAATGGATTTCAAATTGTTTAAAGAGATGTTGAAAAGAATATTATTGGTAACCTTTACAGCGGCTGTATTAGCATGTACTGCTGCACCCAAACCACAACCTGTTGTGGATGGCATTCCGAATATTATGCCTGATGTACAACAAGGGCTGGTATGTAAGGAAGTGGTAGCACTTATCGAAAATTACAATTACAAAAGGATAAAAATCAACGATTCTATATCTTCTGTAATCCTTGATAAGTATATTAAATCTCTTGATCCATCCAGGTCTTACTTTTTAAATTCAGATATTACATCTTTTGAGAAATACAGGACTACACTTGACGATGATTTTAGAAATGGTGACCTCAGTGCTGTATTTTATATTTTTAACGTTTATTTAAAACGCTACAACCAGGGTATTGATTATTCGCTGGTACAGGTAAAAGGTAAATATGATTTTAACCAAAATGATTCTTATGTGTATGACCGTGAAAAAATGCCCTGGGCAGCTTCTCAGGCCGCGCTAAACGATCTTTGGAAGAAAAGGGTTAAATATGAGCTGGTAAATCTTCAGATTGCCGGAACTTCGGCAGCTAAGAATGTTGAAACCTTGACTAAGCGATACAATAACCTGAAATCGCAACTTGCTAAGCTAAATAATCAGGATGTTTTTCAAAGCGTGATGGACGCTTTCACAGAAAGTATTGATCCGCATACCAATTATTTTGTGCCTGCAAAAGCACAGGAGTTTAACGAGGAAATGTCCCGTTCATTTGAGGGAATTGGTGCCAGGTTGCAACTGGAAAATGAGGTCATTAAGATTGCAGAAGTAATTCCGGGTGGCCCTGCTTTTAAAAGCAAGCTTTTGAGTGCTGGAGACAGGATTGTTGCTGTTGCACAGGGAAATGGTGATTTTGAAGATATTGTTGGCTGGAGACTGGAAAATTCGGTTTCTAAAATAAAAGGTCCAAAAGGTACTACGGTACGCTTAAAGATCATCCCATCTGGTCAGGAACTGTCTGCAAAACCAGTAATTATTGCACTGGTTCGTGAAAAAATCATCATGGAAGACCAGTCTGCTAAAAAAGAGGTTAAAACAATTCAGTCTAATGGTAAGCCTTACAAAATAGGGATCATTAGCGTTCCTGCATTTTATGCTGATTTTAAAGCTGCAAACGCTGGAGATCCTAATTATAAAAGTACAACGAGAGATGTCCGTTTGCTGATTGACACTTTAAAAAGTGTGGATAAGGTAGATGCCATTGTAATGGACCTTCGCTCAAACGGTGGCGGCTCTTTAATGGAGGCCATTGATTTGACAGGGTTATTTATTGATAAAGGTCCAGTAGTTCAGGTAAGGGATATGCAGGGAAAAGTTGACGTGAGCGAGGATACAAACGCAGGTGTGGCCTGGGATGGTCCTTTTGGTGTCATGGTAGATCGCTTGAGTGCTTCGGCTTCGGAAATTTTTGCTGGTGCTATTCAGGACTACGGACGTGGAATCATTTTGGGTACTCAAACGTATGGTAAAGGTACTGTTCAATCTTCTATTGACTTAAACAGATTGGTTAATCCAACGGTTCTGGAAAGACTGGCTGCATTAGTTAGAGGTAAAGTTGGTGCTGCTGGTGCTGGCAAAGAGGGTACTACGCCACAGCTTGGACAGATTAACCTGACTATGGCTAAGTTTTATCGCATTAACGGAAGCAGTACGCAGCATAAAGGAGTGATACCTGATATTACGTTCCCTTCTGTATATCCAATGGACAAGATTGGTGAAGATACAGAAGTTTCTGCCCTTCCATGGGATACTATTGCTGCATCAGATTTTGTTAAAGTAAGCAACCTTGATCCTGTTAAAGCTAACTTGCTTAAGCTTCATAATGAGCGGATGGCAAATTCTTTAGCCTATAAAATTCTACAACAGGATATTATTGAATTGAAGGAAAAAGATAGTGAGACTTCTGTTTCTTTAAATGAGGCTAAACTTAAAGCAGAACGGGATGCAGCGGAAGCGAAAAACCTGGCTAAAACTAACGAGCTTAGAAAAGTAAGGGGTTTGGCACCTGTTAAAAAAGGAGATAAAATCACCAAGGAAGAGGGTTATGATTTTGTGGAAGATGAGAGCTTAAAAGTAATGGCAGATTTGATGCAAATGAGTAAGAAATAAATTGTGTAAAGCATAAAAAAAAGCAGGACATCCATAGGCGGCCCTGCTTTTTTTATGTCCTTTTATCAGGAAGATTTTTTTGTATTCTTTTCAATTTGCATGGACATCATCTCTTTCATGGTTTTGTTCATACCCTCTGTTGATCCGTCCAGAAAAATTACGTTACCATCACTGTTTTCTGCAAAATGTTTGATGGATTCTGTCCACATGGTAAAGAGGATTACCGAAATATCAAGATTGGCTTGTTCCATTTCCTGTGCGGCCTTGGTCATACCGTGCGCAACTTCGGCACGAAACAGGGCAATACCCTGACCACGCAGTTGGGCGGCTTCTCTTTCGGCTGCTGCGGCAATTTTGATGGCATTACCATCCGCTTCTGCTCCTTTTGTTTTGGTAATTAATAAAGCCTGTCCTTCATTCTCCGCTGCTGCTTTCAAATTATTTGATGCAACTACCCTGCTCATGGAGCGCATGATTTCTTCATCGAAGGTAATGTCATTCAGTTGCAAATCTTGAAGGTGATACCCCCAGCTTTCTAAAACCAGGTCTATTTGTTCCTTTACATGTAGTACAATTTCATTTCTCTGGGCCAGTACATTGGCCTGTTTTTGAGTAGCCACATATGCCCGGATTGAACCCTCAATAGTACGGATCAGTGCCTGCATTAGATTGTTGGAGTCTACAAACTTAAATGCTACGTTTTTGATGGTTTCCTCATCATGGTTTAATACTGAGTAAAGCAGCATGGCTTTAAAGTAAACATTTGCCTGGTCTTGTGTTACTGCCTGAAAGGAAAGTTCTACTGATCTGTTTTGTATGGAAATTCTGGAGTAAATCAGCTCTACAAGTGGAATTTTAAGGTTTAAACCAGGACTTAGCTGACGGTTGTATTTTCCGAAAATGGTAGTCACGGCAATGGTTCCCTGCTTTACGGTTACAAATGAGCTGATCAGGACGATGACCGCAATAACTAGTAGAATAATAAGGAGATTGTTCATAAGAGTTGTTTTTTGAATGAAGGTATGGAAAATTGTAGGTTTATCCTTAAATAATAATTGCGTAATGCGGCATAGATATTGTTTATATCATAGTATATAAAACAACTATCATGAATGTAAAACGTACTTTTGGAACTATCCTGACTATTTTAGGGATTATTGGGCTTATTTATGCCGGTTATGGCTTCACTAAACAGCAGGTTAGTTATACGCCATTAATTGTTTACGGAATAATTGGGTTAATCTTTTTCTTTACCGGTGTAGGCCTGGTTAAAAACACAAAAGATGAGGCTTAATTTTCTTGGATTTTTATAAACCTGTTCTCGGTAAATGTAAGCCCGTGATTGGGGAAATCTGCATTGGTCAAATCAGTTATCTTTTTAAAGGCGGTAAATCCGGGATCTAAAGTGAGGTGGTTGATCTTATCCTGTTTTACGGAGATCACTTCGGCAGAAATGAAGTCGCCTTTTGTATTGATTTTCAATTGTAGCAAAGGTGCAAATCCGTTAGCGCCTTTAAGGCTAAACATCCCATAAGTGCAAAAGTTACCCATGCTGTAAGTGATAAATTTCTTTTTATAAACCTCTACGGCACGGGTAACGTGTGGGCCATGCCCTAGTACTACATCTGCACCAGCATCTATTACCGCATGTGCAAAAGCGTAAACGTTACCACGGTTTTCCTGGTAAAATATTTCCTTTTTGCGGGTTACGTGTTCATATTTCGCTCCTTCTGCACCTCCATGAAAAGAAACGATGACAATATCTGCCTGCTGTTTAAGAAAGGATACGATTTTTGTTGCGCTGTCCAGGTTATTAATGCTTACGGTATTTTCATTAGGTGCAAAAGCACAGAAACCATACCTCACGCTGTCTATCGTAAATAATATATAAGGATGGCTCACCAGCCCAGCATAGTTAATATTTAAAGAGTCTAGTATTTCTGTACTGCGTTTACGCCCCTTGAGGCCGAAATCACCTACATGGTTATTGGCAACACTTAGCACATTAAACCCGGCTGCCTTGTATATGCCAGCGTAATGCTCGGGCATGCGGAAGGCAAAACAGCTGTTGCCTAGTGTGTCTTTACATTTGGTGGATTTACCCTGATTGAGAAAACAACCTTCAAGATTTCCGAAAACGATATCACCCGTTAAATAGGAGGCTACATTTTTAAAACTGCCTGCCGCATCTTTGGGTAGGTTTGATTTGGAAGGGTATGCCGAACCGATCATGATGTCACCAACTGCGGTGATAGAAAGGGTATCGTTAGTTAGTGAGTCTTTGGCTTGTGGAAACGGAACTTCTGCTGAAGATACATTTGCAGTGCTTCCGGCACAGCGCAGCAAAATAATGAGGGTAATAAAACCCAATATGCCCAGGCTGTACAATTTCATATAAAAAGGGTTTTTAACTACCTATTCTTCTATCAGCTCTTTCTTTACGCCGTCAAGAATTCGTCCGCCTTTATAAAAATAGCGCGAATAATAAGGCTCATTAAGGTTGCTGATCACTACTCCCCTTGAAGAGGATGCATGCGCAAAGCGATTATCGCCAAGGTAAATACCGATATGCGTAATGCTGCGACTTTTGATTTTGAAAAATACCAGGTCTCCTTCTTTCAACTCATCTTTAGGTAATGGATCTACCATGCTGAAGATATCTCTGGAATTACGAAGGATGGTAGTGTTGAAAACTTTATCATATATAGCTTTGGTAAATGCCGAACAATCAACCCCTTGTTTGGTGTTTCCACCAAAACGGTAAGGTGTTCCTATCCATTCGTATATAAATTTGTAAAGCTTAAGGTTTGATGTTGCGTCTACTGCAACGC